>CAIUKX010000177.1 GCA_903899795.1 uncultured Flavobacteriales bacterium | reverse complement strand
TCTGCTGATCGGTCAGGGAATCCTTCTTTCGAATGCTGAAAAAGAATTATTGGCTTTCGTAGAAAAATCCGGAATCCCTGTTGCTTCAACTCTTTTAGGATTGGGCGCTTTTCCTCCAGATCACGATTTATATGCTGGTTTCCTAGGAATGCATGGGAATTATGGACCAAATATCAAAACAAACGATTGCGATGTATTACTGGCTGTCGGCATGCGTTTCGACGATCGCGTAACCGGAGATTTATCACAATACGCAAAACAAGCGAAAGTAATCCACATCGATATAGATGCTTCGGAGTTGAATAAAAATGTTCCGGCAGAAATAGCCATTCATTCAGATGCAAAAGACGCACTGAGTGAATTGACAAAATGGGTGGATCCTAAACGTCACGATGCGTGGTTGCAAGAATTCAAGGAATGTGATGCAATAGAACACGAAATGGTCATCAAAGATGCCTTGAATCCTCCGAACAACCACTTGAAAATGGCGGAAGCAATCAATGTACTTTCTGAAAAAACAAAAGGAAATGCCGTGATAGTTACAGATGTTGGTCAGCACCAGATGATCACTTCCCGTTATTACAAGTACAAACAGAAAAATGGTAACATCACTTCAGGAGGTTTGGGAACAATGGGATTTGCTTTGCCTGCTGCTATCGGTGCAAAATTAGGAAATCCGGATCAGGAAGTAATAGCGGTAATCGGTGACGGTGGTTTTCAAATGACCATCCAGGAATTGGGAACTATACTTCAAACGAAAGTAGGTGTAAAAATCATCATCCTGAACAACAATTTCCTGGGAATGGTAAGACAATGGCAGCAGTTATTTTTCGACAAACGTTACTCTGGAACGATCATCGAAAATCCTGACTTCGTTGCGATCGCAAAAGGATACAGCATAGAGGCTGTTAAAATTTCTGAACGTGACGAATTGAGTTCGGCTTTGGATACGATGCTGAACCACAAAGGACCTTATCTATTGGAAATAGTGGTTGAACAAGAGGAAAATGTATTCCCGATGATTGAAACGGGAGCAGCAGTTTCAGACATACGATTAAATTAATTAAGGACATGGAAAATACATACAATATATCCGTTTTTACTGAGAACAGCATAGGGATGTTGTCCAG
Organism: uncultured Flavobacteriales bacterium; assembly: GCA_903899795.1. Classification (GTDB taxonomy): domain Bacteria; phylum Bacteroidota; class Bacteroidia; order Flavobacteriales_D; family Crocinitomicaceae; genus CAIUKX01. The sequence goes on along the minus strand of CAIUKX010000177.1, from coordinate 2,560 downwards.
AATCTCACTGATATTCACAAGAAGGCATATCAACATCGAAAGCATAACCGTTTCCCCTTCGGAATTAAAAGGAGTTCACCGTTACACCATCGTTGTCAACGCAACCTTGGATCAGGTTCAGAAATTGGTGGGACAAATCGAAAAGCAAATCGAAGTTTTGAAAGCCTTTTTTCACCTCGATGAGGAAGTAGTATATCAGGAAATTGCTTTGTACAAAATTCCAACGTCCATGTTGGCTGCAGGAGGAGATGCTGAAAAGATCCTACGTGAACACAATGCTCGTATCTTATCCATCGAACCGGAATTTACCATCATCGAAAAAACAGGACATTCACACGAAATCGAATCGTTATTTCAGGAATTGAAATCCTGCAATTTATTGGAATTCGTTAGTTCGGGAAGGGTAGCGATTTCCAAACCGATGAAGACATTGGAAGCGCATTTGGAAGATTTAAAGGAAAATTAAAACAATCCGAATGGATTTGTTGATTATCGATGGATAGAGACGTTGCAATGCAACGTCTCCACAAATGCAACAAACCCACAAATACAACAATAATAAATTTAATATAAACAGAGACGTTGCGGTGCAACGTCTCCACAAAACAAAAAAACAAAATGGCAAATTATTTTAACACATTACCGCTGAGAGAGAAATTGAACCAATTAGGTGTTTGTGAATTCATGGACATCAGCAATTTCGAAGAAGGAGTTGAACCATTGAAAGGTAAAAAAATCGTGATCGTTGGATGCGGGGCACAAGGATTGAACCAAGGATTGAATTTGAGAGATTCAGGCCTGGATGTATCCTATAGCTTGAGAAAAGAAGCGATCGAATCGAAAAGAGCATCGTGGAAAAACGCGACAGATAACGGTTTCAAGGTAGGTTCTTACGAAGAATTGATCCCGAATGCGGATTTGGTGATCAACCTTACGCCAGATAAACAACACACGGATGTAGTTTCGACCGTAATGCCATTGATGAAAAAAGGGGCAACTCTCTCCTACTCGCATGGTTTTAACATCGTGGAAGAAGGAATGCAGATCCGTAAAGATTTAACCGTAATCATGGTTGCTCCGAAATGTCCGGGAACGGAAGTTCGTGCAGAATACCAACGTGGATTCGGGGTTCCGACTTTGATCGCTGTACACGCTGAAAATGATCCGGAAGGAAAAGGATGGACACAGGCGAAAGCTTATGCTGCCGGTACAGGTGGACACAGAGCGGGTGTTTTGAAATCATCTTTTGTAGCGGAAGTGAAATCGGATTTGATGGGAGAACAAACGATCTTGTGCGGTGTTCTTCAAACCGGTTCTATCCTTTGTTTCGATAAAATGGTGGAAAAAGGAATCGAGTCAGGATATGCGTCGACTTTGATCCAATACGGTTGGGAAGTGATAACTGAAGCGTTGAAACAAGGTGGAATCACAGCCATGATGGACCGTCTTTCGAATCCAGCGAAAATCAAAGCGTTTGAATTATCGAATGAATTGAAAGAGATCCTTCGTCCTTTGTTCCAAAAGCACCAGGATGATATCATGAGCGGAGAATTTTCCCGAACAATGATGGAAGATTGGGCCAACAACGATAAAAACCTGTTGACATGGAGAGAAGCAACTGGAAATACAGCTTTCGAAAAATCAACAGCGACAGCTAAATTGAAAGAACAAGAGTTTTTCGATAACGGCCTTTTGATGGTTGCTTTCGTAAGAGCAGGGGTTGAATTAGCCTTCGAAATCATGGTAGAAGCCGGAATCAAAGAAGAATCGGCTTACTACGAATCTTTACATGAAACACCATTGATCGCAAATACGATCGCGCGTAAAAAATTGTTCGAAATGAACCGTGTGATTTCAGATACAGCAGAATACGGTTGTTACTTGTTCGACCACGCTTGTAAACCATTGTTGACTGATTTCATGAAAAACATCAACACGGATGTGATCGGTAAAAACTTCAACGATGGAAAAGACAACGGAGTGGATAACAAGGAAATCATTGCTGTCAATAAAGTATTGCGCAATCACCCGATCGAAGCAATTGGAAATGTATTGCGTGAAGCGATGACTGAAATGAAATCGATTAATACAAATTGTTAACCACAGAGTAACACGGAGTATAGCACAGAGTTTCACAGTTTTTTTACTTTAGAACTCTGTGCAACTCCTATGGTTAAAATGTGCAATATAAATTCGATCAATTCAAATTGTTAATCACAGAGTAACACGGAGGATAGCACAGAGTTATACAGTTTTTTTTATTTAGAATTCTGTGTCACTCTGTGAAAAACTCTCAGTAACTCTGTGGTTAAATCTACAACACTCAAAAAATGGTAACACTACAACACGCCCAAGAAGCACAGAAAGCATTAAAAAATATCGCTTTCCACACACCTTTAATGAAAAACACGAATCTGTCGGAACGGTTCCAAGCGTCTGTTTTTCTGAAACGGGAAGATTTACAAGTGGTTCGTTCATACAAATTGAGAGGGGCATACAACAAAATGTTTCATCTTCCGGCAGATCAGCAACAGAAAGGAATCGTATGTGCCAGTGCAGG
>CAIUKX010000176.1 GCA_903899795.1 uncultured Flavobacteriales bacterium | reverse complement strand
GTGTAAACGAAATTTTTAGAATTCCGTTGGCTTCAGTTTTCGGAAATAATCCATGTAAAATTGCATTTTCAACAAATGGTTGTAGAATCATCGTTGGAATAAAAACAGTAGATGAATGTATCTTAGCATCCATAACAATTTCAAAATCAAATCGATCAGACGCTCTCATTTTTTCCAATTGAATGTAAAGAGTCAAGGTTTCTATTTCTTTTTGAAGCGTAATAAATTCTGTGTTCGATCCATCCAAAATATTTCGCATCAAACGTGCAAATTTAGACAGGTATTCATGAGCAGATCTATTCTCATTTTTCAAAATAAAATTTTGAATCGAATTCAACGCATTAAAAATGAAATGAGGACTCATCTGTGCTCTCAGTGCTTTCGCTTCCATTTTTGCCAGTAAAATTTGCATTCTGCCTTTTTCTTTTTCCTTCTTGCGAACCTGCTGAATTTTATAATTAAAAAAGATCACTATTGATCCAATTATCAATACAATTGTACCCAAATTAAACCACCAGGTTTTCCAAAAAGGAGGAACGATCGAGAAAGTAAATTCTGACACTGGATTTTTTATATTATCACTGTTTGAAGCCACTTTAACCATAAATCTATAATCCCCTTGTGGTAAATTAAAGTATTCAACCGAAAGATCTTTTGTGTATCTCCAAGTGGTATCAATTGGACTGAGTTTGTATGAATAATTTAGCTTACCGGCATTGTAATAGGATAAACCTACGAAGGAAAACTTTAAAAAATTCTCATTATACTTCAACTGTTCAGTTATATGAATCGAGTCTCGGTATTGAGTACCAACATTTGTTATATAAGTTGGTACTTTTAGTAAAATCCGGTCTAATTTAGGAACATAAAATTTATAAACCCCCTGACTTGTAGCAAGCCACAAATTATTTTCAATTCGATTTAGATCATTAATTTCCCCAGAAACCAATTCATTTAAAAAAGAGAAGTTAGAAACTTTTTTGGAATTTGCATGAATCATACTTAAGCCCGAATTTGTTCCTATCCATACATTATTCAACGAATCAATGTGGATTGTTCTACAGTAATTGGAAGGCAATCCTTTTTCCTCATCTATTGCGATGATCTGCTTTTTTTTATCAAAAATATACACCCCATTTCCACGTGTACACAACCAGAGATTCCCCATTTTATCCTCCGCTATTTTGTCAATTCGATTTCCTAATCGAGAGACTTTATATTTCCAGTAAAATGGCTTATCTCCCTCTCTATAACTTATCAAACCAGCATTTGTTGCGATCCAGTATTTTCTGTTTTTTGAATCAAAATAAACATCATTAATCCTTTCTTTTGATCGATATAGTGGTTGCAATGCAAATGAACTTGTTACCCTGAAAACAATGTAAGGGTAAAATGTATACATATTTCCTTTTTTATCCGATTTAAAAATCTTGGCATAATATTCCATTTTATCAGTTCCGTATACAGCCTTGAACCGATTACTTTTCAAATCTAAAAAACCAGGATGGTCACCTGCCAAAAAAACCTTTCCGGGATATTTCAAATTATAGAGTACAGACATTCTGAAATTTGGAATTGTTTTAATCCGTAAAGGTGTTATCAAAAATAAATCACCTAAACTTTCTTGTGCCAAAATCGTATCTTTGGAGATGAAAGCAAGAGAATTTATTTTTTTCCCAAATACATCATTCTTTGAACCAATCGATGTTAAATGAATACTCGGTAAATACAATATCCCTTTTTCTAAAGTCGAAAACCAATATCCACCTTCTTTATCATTCGTTACCGAGGAAATACTAATTCCACTAAATAAAGAAAATGATTTAGACGGATTTTTGTCAATATCTGGAAAACATACAACTCCTTCATTTTTTAAACCTACCCAAAGGTGATCTTTTTTATCAAATGAGATGGATATAATATCCTGTTTGAAATCGTGGACTAAAATTGCTCTGTTTTTCGTTATTTGATACAATTGATTCACAACAGAAAGATAACAGGAACCATTTTTATGTCTTACCAATCGTTTATTTCCTCCTGATTTAATCAATTGTGTGCGAACCGTTTTGTTCTTGGACGGATCAAAATCGTATTTCTTCTTTAATACTAAAGTTATTCCATGCAATGTGTCATCTACAGTACTGTATATGTAATCGTCCTTATTTTTTCTGAAATCCAAAACAACATTTGAATGGTTTTCAAGAATTTCCCTTTTTTTGTACGGATATTTTACTTTTATTATTCGACCTGTACCCATCACTCCTAACCATAATGTATTTAACTTATCGACATAAAAGCTATAGATATAGAGTGATTGAGTTTCATCATTTTTCATTTTAGCTGAAATCCCTTTCAACATATACACTTTATCATGATAAATATATCCAACCTTTGTGGTCAATGTACTGAACCAGATTCTACCTATCCTATCTTCATATAATTTTAGAACTACAGCCTCAGACAATCCTTCCTTCTCCCCAAATACTTTGAATTTATAGCCATCAAACTTACAAATACCTGCATCCGTTGCGATCCATAAGTACCCTTTTTTATCAGAAATGAT
>CAIUKX010000175.1 GCA_903899795.1 uncultured Flavobacteriales bacterium | reverse complement strand
TTCCTGGAACTTGATTACCCAGAAGCAATCAAATTCTTTACAAAAGCCATCGAATTGGATCCGAATTTTGCTTTTGCATATAACGACCGAGGAAGCTGTCACCGAATGATGGCTAATTATCCTAAGGCTATTCTGGATTATGAAGAAGCAGCTAAACGTAACCCAAAACTGGCCTTCGTTCTCAATAATATTGGAACCACCAAGAAAAAAGCGAAAGATTATACGGGTGCAATGGCTGCATTTAACAGAGCCATTTCTGTTGATGCAAATTACGCACCTGCTTATAACAACAGAGGAGTTGCACAATTGGAACAAGGTAAAATTGATGACGCTAAAAAAGATTTCGAAAAAGCACTTCAGCTAAATCCTAAATATGCAGCTGCGGCTGACAATTTGAGCGCCATCTATTTCAAACAAAAAGACTACAAAAAAGCGCTGGAATTTGCCAATAATGCGATTTCTTACGATCCGAATTATGCCGGAGCTTATGTCAACCGTGGAATTGCGAAAGAAATGCTTCGCGACATGGAAGGAGCTTGTCAGGACTGGCACAAAGCTGAGGAATTAGGGGCTGAATTAGGAAAAAGATACCATTCGGAAAATTGTAACAATTAATCAAAGAAATCATGTTAAAACACTATATAACACTCATATTGGTATGTTTTTCAGCTACATTATTTGCTCAAAATGTTGAATTCAAATCTGCCAACTTCAAAGACAAAAAAGAAGAATTTAAAAAAGCGGAAGATGCACTATCAAAAGGAGATGAATTCTTTAAGCTTGCCAATGAAGCTTTTTTCGCTGTAAAAAGTCCCGGTTTGAACTACCAAAAAGCATTGAAAGAATACGAAGTTGCTCAAAAACTAAACCCAAGCAATGCTGAATTAAATTACAAAATCGGAGCTTGTTATGCCAATTCTACAAGTCCAGTAACTGCTATTCCTTACATTACAAAAGCACGAACACTCGATCAGAAATGTAGTCCATTATTGAATTACTACTATGGCTATACTTTACAACTGGAAGGTAAATTTGACGAAGCAACCAAAGCGTATACTGCCTTTGAAACAGAATATAAGAAGGCGGACGATTTCGCGAAATTCGTAACACAACGTAAAAAAGAATGCGAATTCGGAAAAAAATCAATTGCTAATCCTACACGTGCATGGGTTGACAATGTTCCAGAGTTGAACACCGAGTCTAATGATTTTGCACCTTCCATTTCAACAGACGGATCGGAATTAATTTTGACTTCCAATCGTCCCAACGGACATCCGGTAAATGAATTTGGTGGATTTGATAATGACATCTATTCTTCATCACTTGTCGACGGGAAATGGAGTGCTCCAAAACCAGTTACAGGCGGTGTAAACTCATTGATGAACGACATCTCTTGTAACTTAAGTTTCGACGGAACAAAAATGTTGATCCAACGCGAAACAAACGGTCAGAAGGACATCTACGAAAGTCGATTGAAAGGAGCTTCCTGGAGTGATCCCGTTATTTTTAACTTTCAGATTTCTTCACAAAAACAAAACGAAGAGTTTGCTTGTTACAGTGATGACGGGTGGAGCGTTTATTACACCAGAGATAACGACAACAGAGGTTTGGGATACGACATCTACAACTCAAAAATGCAAAGTAAATTGAATCAGGATTATTTGGCAGGAACTGCAATGCTAACCATGAACTCCAAATTTGATGATGGCCCAATCTATCTTCACATTAGTGGGGAAAAAATGTACATTGCTTCCAAAGGAAATGAATCATTGGGAGGATATGATATTTTCGAATCCATTAAATACAGAGGAGCGTGGACCACTCCTCGCAACCTAGGATACCCCATTAACACTCCCTATGATGATTTCTTCTTCGCAGCAACTGCCAATGAAAAGTTTGCCTACATTGCATCTAACCGTGCTGGAGGAAAAGGTGGCTATGATATCTACAAAGTTACTTTCTGGGGACCTGAAAAAACACCGATTGTTGATGTGGAAGACTTTCTTCTTTCTTCGATTGCAATGCCTATGAAGGACCATCAAATTGAAGCAAAAGTTGATGTGAACAAAAAAACGTTTACTGTCTTCAAAGGATCAACAATTGATGCAATGACAAAAAAAGCGGTAGAAGCAGAAATTGAAATCACAGATCTTAGTACAGGTAAAGTAACCGAGACCTTCACAACTAACAGTGCAACAGGAAAATTCATCATCACATTGGTATCGGGAGGTAATTACGGGATTGCAGTGAAAGCAAAAGGTTATTTATTCCACTCTGAAAACTTTGATATTCCTACTGGCAGCGGAGATAATTTGGTAAATAAAATTATTGAATTAAAGAACATTGCCGTCGGCAGCAAGATTGCTTTGAGAAACGTATTCTTTGACACTGGAAAATCCTTCCTTAGAACAGAATCGAACAGTGAGCTTGATCGCGTTGTAAAATTAATGAAAGACGTACCAGGGTTGAAAATAGAAATTTCAGGTCATACGGATAATACTGGTTCAGCTACCGTTAACGAAGCTCTTTCACAACAACGGGCAGAAGCAGTTGTACAATACCTTACAAGTAAAGGGGTTGCTCCAAATCGCTTAACCGCTAAAGGATATGGTGCTGCGAAACCAGTTGCGTCGAACAATACAGAAGACGGTAGACAACAAAACCGAAGAACTGAATTCGAGATCAAAGGAAATTGATTT
>CAIUKX010000174.1 GCA_903899795.1 uncultured Flavobacteriales bacterium | reverse complement strand
TTGTTCATTTACAGAAACAGGAAGAATGCAATCATGTTAAATATAAAAAGATCAAAAACTGTCAGTTTAAAATCAAGCTTCATGTTTCCAAGCAAGGAGATCCTTAATAAGAGAGTCAGTAGGCACAATTTTGTACTTGTTGCAGATCTCTCTGATCTCCTTATCGCAGACTTCCGCCTATTTCTCAATGGACATTTCTGCTTTTTCTTCCTGAGCCTTCATCTTTTTGAGAAGATTCTTGAGAACGTCCTGCTCCTGTTTGTTGATGTAGTTCTTCTCATCTCCGAGACTCTTGTCTGACTTTTTAGGGCCGAAATAGGCAACACGCAGGCTGCAGAGCTGGCTTGTTCTAAGGTAGGCGAACCGTGATTTCATCAGGAGGTTTTACATCTTTAGTTTATTTATTATTATTATATCATTACGAGACTCAATGGGGTACTGGGTGGATATGGAAGATCCGTATGTGACCTACAAATCCAAATACATGGAAAGCGTTTGGTGGTTGTTGAAACAAATTTATAATAAAGATTTACTATACAAAGGTTACACTATTCAACCTTATTCTCCTAAAGCAGGAACGGGTTTATCTTCGCATGAAGTAAACCAACCCGGAAGTTACCGTGATGTGACCGATACCACAGTGGTAGCGCAATTCAAAACAAAACCAGAAACACTACCAAACTTTTTACAAGGTTTTGGCGACATTCATATTTTAGCTTGGACGACCACACCTTGGACGTTGCCGAGTAACACTGCTTTGACCGTTGGTCCGAAAATAGATTATGTTTTGGTTGAAACATTTAATCAATATACCTTCCTTCCTGTAAAAGTAATTTTGGCTAAAAACTTAGTTGGAAAACAATTCGGAAAAGGATTTTTTCAATCGGTTGAACCTTCAGATTTTGAAAATTTTAAAGAAGGTGATAAAAATATTCCATACCAAATTCTAACTGAATGTAAAGGCGCTGATTTAGTAGGAATTCGTTACAAACAATTGATGCCATTGGCTTTGCCATATCAAAATCCAGAAAATGCATTTCGTGTAATTTCAGGAGATTTCGTGACTACCGAAGATGGAACTGGAATTGTTCACACGGCTCCAACGTTTGGTGCGGATGATGCTAAAGTTGCCAAAGAAGCAACTCCAGAAGTACCTCCAATGTTGGTTTTAGATTCTAATGGAAATCCAATGCCATTGGTTGATTTACAAGGTAGATTTATTCAAGGATTAGGAAGCTATTCTGGGAAATATGTTAAAAACGAATATTACAACGATGGTGAAGCTCCAGAACGCTCCGCCGATGTTGAAATTGCTATCCAATTAAAAGAAGAAAATAAAGCGTTTAAAGTCGAAAAATACGTTCACAGTTATCCACATTGTTGGAGAACCGACAAACCGATATTATACTATCCATTAGATTCTTGGTTCATTAAAGTAACTGAAATCAAAGATCGAATGTTTGATTTGAACGAAACTATCAATTGGAAACCTAAAGCAACTGGTGAAGGTCGTTTCGGAAATTGGTTGAAAAATGCTAACGATTGGAACTTATCGCGTTCACGCTATTGGGGAATTCCATTACCAATTTGGAGAACTGAAGATGGAACGGAGGAAATGCTAATAGGTTCGGTAGAAGAATTGTATGCTGAAATTGAAAAATCAATCGCTGCAGGTTTCCAATCAGAAAATCCATTCCAAGGGTTTGTTATTGGCAATATGAGTGAAGAAAATTATGATTTGGTTGATTTACATAAAAATGTTGTCGACAAGATTGTTTTAGTATCACCATCAGGAAAAATGATGAGACGCGAATCCGATTTGATTGACGTCTGGTTTGATTCGGGCGCGATGCCTTATGCACAATGGCATTATCCTTTTGAAAACAAGGATTTAATTGATGAAAACAAAGCATTTCCAGCTGATTTTATTGCGGAAGGTGTCGATCAAACACGTGGTTGGTTCTATACGTTACATGCTATTGGAACTTTAGTTTTTGATAAGATTGCTTATAAAAATGTGGTTTCCAATGGACTTGTTTTAGACAAAAACGGACAAAAAATGTCCAAACGTCTAGGGAATGCAGTAGATCCATTTACTACTCTAGCAGAATATGGACCCGACGCCACCCGTTGGTATATGATTTCTAATGCCAATCCGTGGGACAACTTAAAATTTGATATTGAAGGTGTTGCCGAAGTTCGCAGAAAATTCTTTGGTACATTATATAATACTTATTCATTCTTTAGTTTATATGCTAATATTGATGGCTTCAACTTTACTGAAGCTGAGATTCCATTAAATGAACGACCTGAAATAGATCGATGGATTTTATCGGAATTGCATACTTTGATAAAAAATGTGGATGATGCTTATGCCGATTATGAGCCTACCAAAGCAGCTCGGGCTATTTCTGAATTCGTTCAGGAAAACTTGAGTAACTGGTATGTTCGTTTGTGTAGACGACGCTTCTGGAAAGGCGAATACGGAACAGATAAAATTGCAGCGTATCAAACGCTTTATACTTGTTTGTTAAACGTGGCTAAACTTTCTGCTCCGATAGCGCCATTTTTTATGGACCAATTGTATCGTAATTTAGTTAATACAACTGGAAAAGAGAATTTTACTAGTGTTCACTTGGCAAATTTTCCTGTTTCGGTTGAAAACTTTGTTGATAAATCGTTAGAGAGCAAAATGATGAA
>CAIUKX010000173.1 GCA_903899795.1 uncultured Flavobacteriales bacterium | reverse complement strand
TGACCTTCGGTAATTTGGCTGAACATAATGAGTTGACAGCTTTGAAATCAAGTGGTCTATCCCTTTATCGGATCATGCGTCCCCTAACAGGTGTTGTGATTTTCATTGCCTTGGCCACTTTTTATTTTTCGAATTACGTTATTCCGGTAGCTACGCTAAAATGGCATTCGCTGATTTACGACATTCAGAACACAAAAATTTCAACACTAATTACTCCTGGAGTATACAGCGACAAAATAGACGGTTATGCCATAAAAGTTGACAAAGGAACGGATGACCATTTCAAAGGAATTTTAATTCACGTACATACGGATCCAACAAAAATAAAAACGGTACGTGCAAAAGAAGGCCGAATTTTCAAGTCAGTGAATGGAAAATATATCTTCTTCAAACTTCAGGATGGATATGTTGCTGAGGAACTTTCCCCTCAAGCACCCAGCTTTAAACCGAATGGTGAAATTTTGACAAACTCAAGCAATTCTCACCCTGCACGAAGATATTCTTTCAAAAATGCAACCTATAAGATTAATATTTCTGGCTTTAAATTAGCTCGAACAGACGAAGAACTTTTCAAGAACCAACATGAAATGCTCAATGTTTTTCAAATCACAGAAGTGGTTGATTCAATTCAGAAACAAGCCAATAAAATCATGGAAAACTTTGTGGTGAGCATGAAAATGGATCATCCATATTATCAAGCATTGGCATTTAAAATAGATACTGTAAAAGTTTCAGCAAATACCCAGCAAATCATCCCGGAAAAAGGCATTATTCGACTTGGTCAATTGACAAAACAAGAAAGATTAGCTGCTTTGGCAACCCTCCCTCCCAACCTTAGAAGAATTAATCAGAATCTTCAAGGTCAAGCGGATTACATCAAAGTTCTGGATCAGGACATCAATTTATACTATATCGGATTTCATCGAAAATTCGCATTATCGTTCGCCATTATTGTCCTCTTCTTTATCGGAGCTCCGCTTGGAGCAATTGTCAGAAAAGGTGGATTCGGGACTCCTTTAGTATTAGCCGTATTGCTTTTCATGCTCTATTTTGTATTGATCACAACCGGTCAAAGTCTGGCTACCGAACAAGTTGTCAATCCATTTTGGGGAATGTGGTTCGCCACGCTAATATTAAGTCCCATTGCTGTCATTCTGATGAGAGCAGCAGCAAATGACAGGCAAATTTTTAACAAGGAATTAATTTCAAAATTTACTGAATTATTTCGTCGAAAAAAATGAAAATTGTATACATCAGTAATAAACCCATCTTCCCGTTGATCGACGGAGGTTGTATTGCTATGAATCAATTTTTAAAATGTCTATTGAAAGCTGGATACGATGTCAAACACTTTGCTGTTTCAACTGATAAACATCCTTTTTCTGAGGAAAAATATCCCGAACACCTTCAGTCCATTATTCGCCCCGAAGGAATTTACATCGATACTAAAATCAAAGTTCCGGATGCTATTTCGCATTTATTTAAAAAAGGATCTTACAACATCGATCGCTTTAATAGTATTGATTTCAGAGATCATTTAAAGCTTTATCTTTCCGAACACGAACCCGATCTGATTATTCTTGAAAGCGTTTATCTCGCAGCGCATATTCATGATTTCCGAAAAGTATCTTCAGCAAAAATTCTGATACGGAGCCATAATGTTGAATTTCAAATTTGGGAACGTTTAGCTAAAAATCACCCTTCTTTTTTGAAATGTTTGTACTATAAAAAATTGGCAAAAGATCTCAAAAAAGCAGAAATTCAGTTACTCTCTCAAGCGGATGGATTGGCGTGTATTACAAAAGATGACCAAACCATTTTTAAAAAATCAGGGATCACTGTACAAATGACTACCATCCCTGTGGCTATTGATAAAATTGACAAACAATCAGATTATTCGCAAAACACCTTTTTCCATTTGGGATCAATGAATTGGAATCCGAATATTGAGGCCGTCCGATGGTTGGTGACTTCCATTTTTCCTAAAATAAGAAGCCAATTACCGGATGCTAAATTATACCTTGGAGGATCATACATGCCGAAAGAATTTAAAAGTGATGCTTCAAAAGGAATCGAAGTATTGGGTTATGTGGAAAATGCAGCTGAATTCATGACCACTCATGGAATTATGCTGGCTCCATTAAAATCTGGTTCTGGAGTTCGAATTAAATTATTAGAGGGAATGAATTTAGGAGTTCCCACCGTGACATCTATTACTGGAGCAGAAGGGATCAATGGTGTAAATGAACACGATTTTTTTGTCGCTGAGAATGAAACATCTTTTGTGAAATATGCTGTCAAATTAGCTCAATCAGAAACTGAACGACAAGAAATCGGATTGAATGGAAAAAAACTTGTCGAAGAACATTATCATACAGAATCGGTAACACAACATTTAATTGAGTTCATCAACTACATATCGTAAAAAACTCGTGATCATTTTATCACGTTTTCCTTATCCATTGGAAAAAGGGGATAAGTTACGTGCATTTCATCAAATCAAAGAGTTATCCAAAACATACTCTATCACATTGATTACCACAACCGACAGTGCAATAAAAAAGGAACACATTGAACAAATTAGAAAATACTGCGCAACAATTTATATTTTTCGCTTGAGCAAAATTTCTATTGCCTTTAATGTTTTCATACAATTATTCACCAATAAACCTTTTCAAACTGGCTATTTTTTTTCCAGTAAAAACAAAGCTCGTGTCAAAGCTATTCTGAGAGAAGTCAAACCCGATCACATCTTTTGTCAACTCATTCGTGTTTCGGAATTTGTTAAGGATTATCATGAATGTCCAAAAACATTGGATTACATGGATGCGCTATCTAAAGGAATTGAACGAAGAATCGAAAAGGCCCCCTTTTATCTTCGCTGGATTTTCAGATCGGAAGCCAAGCGATTATCACTCTATGAGCGTCAAATTTTTGATTACTTCGAACATCATGTGATCATCAGTGAGCAGGACCGTGAATTTATTTTACATCCGAAACGCAAAGAAATTGTCTGTATTCCAAACGGAGTTGATAATTCTTTTTTTGAGAATTTGAATATCAAAAAGGATAAAGATTTGGTCTTCATCGGAAACATGAGTTACGCTCCGAATATCGAGGCTGCTCATTACATCGCGAATGAAATTTTGACAGAACTCAATTCAAAAGAAAATAAGTACAACCTTTTAATTTCAGGAGCCAATCCTAATCCAAGTATTGTTCGTTTGTCTAAATCCAATCCTGCCATTGAATTAACGGGGTGGGTAGATGATATTCGCAACTCCTACGCACGCGGAAAAATTTTCATTGCCCCCATGATGATCGGAACCGGAATGCAAAATAAATTGATTGAAGCAATGGCAATGGGCATTCCATGTATCACGACTCCCCTTGCCAACAATGCTATTGGAGGAATTCACAATGAATCCATTATTGTGGCACAGGAAAAAAATGAATTTATCACAGCCATACATAAATTGCTGAACGATTCAGATTTCTATCATCAAATCTCCAAAGGAGGAAAAAAATTGGCACAGGAAAATTTCAATTGGGAAAATACAACAAAGATTTTGTCAGAATTGATGGGGTGATGCTAACTATACTTCGAAATCTCAGACAGAATCCTCAATAACAATACAATTACAAACAAAACAGATCCAATTCCAAAAATTATTTGGCCGTGTTTTCGGTTGGTAGCTGTATATCTGAAAACTTTATCTCCATTAGGCACTACTTTTTTTGATGTGAACAAATGATAACCTATAAAAACACCGAATAAGCCACCCAACAATGCTGATACATAACCTAAAACAATCCAAAAAATTTGATTTTTATCCGGCTCTGAAAGAGAATCTAATCTTTCTTCTTTCATTTTATTTATTGACGTTTCATTCACTTCAACACCTTTCTCCTTCAGTAATTTTATAGCCAACAGGT
>CAIUKX010000172.1 GCA_903899795.1 uncultured Flavobacteriales bacterium | reverse complement strand
CTTTAGAACATCTATTCATTCTAAAAATAGAAAATAAAATATGAAAAAGATTGGTGTTAATGGATTCGGAAGAATAGGAAGATATTTCACTCGTACTTGTCTTCTGAGAAGTGATGTAAAAACAATGGTAGTAAATGATTTAGCTGATATCAAAACATTGGCGCATTTACTTAAATATGACAGTATACATGGACGATTGGGACTCGAATTTACGATCCAAGGTGATAAAATTGTTTTTGAAAACGGAAAAGAAATCTTATTCATTAAAGAACGAAATCCCGAACTTATTCCCTGGAAAAAACATAATGTTGAAGTTGTGCTTGAATCTACTGGTTTGTTTTTATCGAAAGAGGATGCAAGTAAACATTTGATCGGTGGTGCTAAAAAAGTATTGATTTCTTCACCGGGTAAAAGTGACGACATAAAAACAATTGTTCTTGGTGTAAATGACCAATTATTGGAAGAAACAGATATTCTACTTTCGAATGCATCTTGTACAACGAATTCTGCAGCACCTCTTTTAAAAGTAATGCTTGAATTGTGTGAAATTGAAAATGCATATATCTCCACTGTACATAGCTACACTTCAGACCAACGCTTGCACGATGCTCCACATTCGGATCTTCGAAGAGCAAGAGCCGCAGCACTTTCTATCATACCGACCAGCACAGGAGCAGCAAAAGCTTTAACACGAATTTTCCCAGAACTGATCGGAAAAATGGATGGAAGTGCATTCAGAGTTCCTGTACCGGATGGATCAATGACTGATTTAACCATTATAACCAATAATCCACCAACGGTAGAACAAATCAATGCGGCTATGAAAAAAGCGGCTGAAGGTGAATTGAAAGGAATATTAAGGTATACCGAAGAACCCCTGGTATCATCTGATATTGTCGGTGATCCACATAGCAGTATCTTCGACTCTGAATTAACATCTGTAACCGGTAAAATGGTTAAAATTATCGGATGGTATGACAATGAAGCAGGTTACTCTAACAGATTGGTCGATTTAATGAGCAGATTATAAGTATCTAGTTATTTATAATCATTCTAATATTTGTCGAGTTTTGGAATGTTTCTGAAAAAATAGTTACCTTCGATATGAATTAGTTAATCAAAAAAAATAACAGAACTGCTACATATTGAAAGTAACTATCATTAAAATACTCTTTACGTTTTGGGTCTTACTAACTGTTATCATAGTTAACTCGTCGGGATTTTCACAAAATTCAATCGGTACTGCTTTGAGTAACTACACTCCTACCAATGCTGTGGTTTTAAATCCGGCCAATATGGCCAATGCTAAAACTTGGTTGGACATCAATGTCGTTGGATTTGGAAGTTATACGAATAATAACGATGTTTTTATCAGTAACAACAATCTAATTTCATTGATTCGTGGGAAATACAGCGCTGACGTCTATTATGACAGACGAAGAATGCCTATTCGCCTTTACAATCATGATTTCGTTGCTGGACCTGGAGCAACGTGGAATAAGGGTGATAATGCAATCGGCTTATCTATCAACGGAAGAAGCTATACAGGTCTGCAAGAACTTCCAGCTTCCTTTCGACCTTTGATTGAAAATGGGGTGAAAGACAACTTTCAATTCAACAAAGATTTTGATGGAAAAAACATTCGCATAGCGACATTAAATTTTGCAGAGATTAAAGCGAGTTATTCCAGAACATTCTATAAAATGGATAAAAATCTGTTTACTGCTGGAATCTCTTTGAAAAAATTCTATTCCATAGCATGAGGTGCAGCAAATATCTATGATGGTTCAATCAATATAAAAAATGATTCCACAATTACAATAAATCACTTGAGTGCTGATGGCATGTACACTCCAAAACCATACGTGAACCGACGTGGTGGGATGGGTATGGATTTAGGTTTTACTTATCAGCGAATGTTGCGTGACAGTAAAGCATACTTACCACATACATCCGAATCGGGATGTCGATATGTACCTTATAAATACCGGGCTGGACTTTCCATTATTGATATCGGCAATATCAAATTCAATACCGATAGTATCAATTTTGCAGGTTATGATGTGAGCTCTTTTGATTTTGTGAATTACAACAGTGCGATCAAACATTCTTCAAATCCATTGAATTTATTTGCTGCACAAGATTTCGACGTTACGAAAGGCCATGTCAAGAAAACAAACAAAATAAAATTACCTACCTTTATTTGCGCTCAATTTGATTACAATATTTGGGCATCAGCACTCTATATCAATGCTACAATTATCCAAGGCACATCCCACCGAATGTACACATTCGGAATTCGCCATCCGAATTCATTGACTATAACACCTCGTTATGAAACCAAATTGATCGATGTTTCTATCCCAATAAGTTTCTATGAATACAAGTATACACAACTTGGATTAAGTGTTAGAATAGGACCTGTAACAATAGGTTCGGATAAATTCGTTGGTTGGATCATCAACAATGATTTGTATGGCGGGGATATTTATTTCTATACAAAAATTCCTATTTATTACCACCCAAAATGCAAAACACTTCTTCGAAAAAGAGACCTTGCACGAAAAGGAAAATCCGGAAAAAGTAAAATCGATTGCGCTTTTTAAGGACAACGAAAGCAGCGAAACTAAAAATCAAGAATAAATGAGACTGGTATAGCTATTCTAGGACGAGACAATAGAATAAATATACAGTATACCTAGTTGAAACCTGGTCAAACCCTGGTTTAACCATAATATAATCATTCAAACAATCAACCGAATATTAATCTTGTGGATAAACAACTTTATCGATTCATCACACAACATAATAAAAGCAATCATCCAATATAGAAAGAAGAATTAAATTGCTCTAATTATTTAGGGTCTATGCAACACCCATGCATTACTTGAGATTTGCTTTGCTCCACTCAAATTTGAATTTGCATCAGCTTTCGAGCCGTATGATCCATAACAAGCAGTATACTTACCATCCCGCTCCAAAAGTACAGCTGATGAAACACCAGAAGCAGTCAATTTAGCGACATAGGTATCTGCATTTGTTTTCTCAGCAAACGTTGCCAGAACAATGTGATATTCTCCTCCAGCACTTGCAGCAGCCCCTGAAGGTGCCGAAACTTTCATTGATCCTCCATCCGAAGAATTTGCTTTATGACGCTTTGGTTTCTTTGGCTCAACTGGAACTGGAGCTTCCTCAACTGGTGCAGGAGTAGCTTCTTCCATAGGTGGAACACTCTCATTAGCTGTTTCTTCCTTCTGCGTAATCATTTCTTTACTACTTGAAGAACTTTCAGCTTCAGTAGGCTGTGTTTTATCCGATTCTAATTTCTCAATTATTTTTTCCTCAGGCACTTCTAATGTCTTGGTTCTACTCGCCATAAAAGAGATGTATTCTCGCATCGTATCAAAGTTCAGCCCCACAAAAACACATCCTCCAAGCATTATTACTGCCACAAACATTAAAATCCAAAAACCAACTCCTTTTTTCCTTTTTCCTTTTTCCTTTTTTACAGGAGTAATTTCCCTCACCTCATCTTCGCCATCCGAATCTTCTGTACTTTCTAGTTCCAGATGATTATTTTCAGCTACAGAAACAGGCACTGCTACTCTTTCCGGTTCTTCCACTACAGTAGATGAAACTTCTTGTTGTTCAATTGGTTCTTCTACAACGCTTTCAATTGTGATATTTTCAACCTCAATCACCAATTCTTCCTCTGGTGACGAAATAATAATCTCTTCTTCAATAATTTGTTCTTCAACTATTATCGGATCAATAT
>CAIUKX010000171.1 GCA_903899795.1 uncultured Flavobacteriales bacterium | reverse complement strand
TTAAAAACAAAAACTTTCAAATGGTAATAACTAGAGCAATCTAGTCTATAACAAGCAATGGTAAAGGGGTGTTTTCGATTCCAAAAACTCGAGTAAAAATGAACCGTTAAACTAAATATAGGATCACTCTTAAGAATTAAATATATTCTCATTGAATAAAATTGTTAGTACAATTCCTAATAAGGAAAAAGTTATTATAAATTATGAATAAATGAACAAGCAGATTTGAAGTCTGAAATTCCTAAACTAAGAAAGTGTTCTGAAATTGGTTCACAAGAAGTGATTGCAAAATTTTTCATAAATTATTTCTGCCCTGAGTCAAATTTAAAATTTTTCCCATCAATCGATTGAGTTTCATCAATTTTAATTCTCTTAGAAATGCCCATGATGGATCCTTTTACAAAACCGACAAGATGAAGGTTAACCTTGTCTTTTAAAGCCGTTTTAAGTAAGACTAGATAGGCTCCATCTTCCAGTTGCAATTGAATAGGAACAGAGTATACATCTTCTTTTTTTCGATCAACTTTTACTTTTTCATTCAGCTTTGCATGCCCAACCAAACGATCATCTAAAAATAAATCAGTCTCAAATGATTTTACCTTAATAGAAAATGAACTGGGATTATCAATACTAACCCCAAGTCTTAAATTCAATAATTTATTTTCTATTTTTTCTATTTTAAAGGAATCAACTCCATTGAAATCAACATCTTCCAGCTTTAAAGAACAGGAAGAGATGATAACTAAAATACTTAAAAAGAGAAGAATTTGATTGAAACGATAAGTGTGAATCTTTTCAAACATTTACTGCTGATTTTGAAGCAAGCCTTTTTTTGAAGAATCACTATTGAGCGTTAATTCTGTGAAGTAGTGATAAAAATAGGGAATAGTTTCAATTCCTTTGTAAAAATTAAACAACCCGAAATGTTCATTTGGTGAGTGAATGGCATCACTATCCAATCCAAATCCCATCAGAACCGTTTTCAAACCTAATTCTTGTTCAAACATAGCAATGATTGGAATACTCCCTCCACTTCTGACCGGAATAGGTTTTTTATTAAAGGTTTGTTCATATGCTTTGCTTGCAGCTTCATAACCAATAGAATCAATTGGTGTTACAACCGGTTCACCACCATGGTGTGGAGTCACTTTCACTTTCACTCCTTTTGGACCAATAGATTCAAAATGCTTTTGGAACAATTCGGTAATTTCCTCTGGGGATTGATTCGGAACAAGTCGCATGGATATTTTTGCGAATGCTTTCGATGCGATCACAGTTTTCGCTCCTTCACCTGTATATCCACCCCAGATACCATTGACGTCCAAGGTTGGTCGAATAGAACCTCTTTCTGGTGTTGAATATCCCTTCTCGCCATAAACATCCTCCATGTCCAGTGCTTTATTGTAAGCATCTTGACTAAAAGGTGCTTTTGCCATTTCTGCTCTTTCAGCATGAGATAGTTCAACCACTTGGTCATAAAAACCAGGAATAGTAATATGATTATTTTCATCGTGCAGTGAAGCGATCATTTTTGCCAGAATATTGATAGGATTTGCAACACATCCACCATATAGGCCAGAGTGTAAATCGCGATTAGGTCCTGTAACTTCTACTTCAACATAACTCAATCCTCTTAATCCGGTTGTAATTGACGGAGTATCATTAGCAAGCATTCCTGTATCTGAAACTAAAATGATGTCAGCTTTCAGTTTTTCATGATTCTCTTTGACAAAAATCCCCAAATTTACACTGCCAATTTCTTCTTCACCTTCAATCATAAACTTTACATTACAGGGAAGTTCGTTTGCTTTCATCATTGCTTCGAAAGCTTTCACATGCATATACATTTGTCCTTTGTCATCGCAAGCGCCACGTCCAAAAATAGCTCCCTCAGGGTGGATTTCTGTTTTTTCGATAACAGGTTCGAAAGCAGGACTTTTCCATAGTTCAAGAGGATCAGCCGGTTGAACATCATAATGGCCATACACAAGAACTGTTGGGAGATTTTGATCAATAATTTTCTCACCATAAACAACCGGATAACCTGCAGTTTGGCAAATTTCAACATTGTCTGCACCAGCATTTGTCAATGATTTAGCAATTTCTTCAGCTGTTTGATGAACAAAACTGGAATAATTTGCATCTGCAGAAATAGATGGAATTTTCAACAATTCAATTAGTTCATTCAAAAATTTTTCTTTGCTTTGCTGAATATAAACTTGTGTACGATTCATTTTTAATTTTTCAAGGTTCAGTACAAAAATCGGAATTATTTAAGAACATTTTGAAAGAAATATTGAAATAGTTTTGAACCGATGCAACTTTTTTAAAGTATACTAAGTCTATATATTACTAATTAAATTACTCTATTATGTTTAAAAAACTATTGGTTATTTTAACTGCAACTGTTTTTGTTGTGTTTAACAGTTCATCACAAATTGTTGTTACGAATACACAGACACCTACTCAAATGGTTCAAAATGTTCTTTTTGGGGCGGGTGTTACAGCATCAAATATTAAGTACAACAGTTCATCAGCCAATGCAAATGTTGTTCAAACCAATGTTACCCAGTTTTCATCTGCTGGTACAACTTTCCCAATATTAAACGGAGTATTATTAACAACAGGAAACGGTGCAGGTGCTGTTGGACCAAATAATTCATCTGGAGCGACCAATTCTGCGGGGACTGTAGTAGTTGTCGATGCAGATTTAAGTGCAATCGCAACTGGTAGTATTACGAATGGTGTTGTTTTGGAATTTGATTTTGTTGCAAGTGGTGATTCTTTCAATTTCAAATATATGTTTGCTTCAGATGAATATCCTGAATTTTCTCCTTCGTCATTCAATGATGCATTTGGTTTTTTTCTATCTGGCCCAGGAATAGCGGGTCCTTATTCAAACGGAGGAATTAATATTGCCAGACTACCCACTACAGCTACAGCTACCAATGTTGTGACGATTAATAATGTTAATCCGACAACAAACCCGACTTACTACGTAAGTAATACAAATGGTGTCGCATACGGTAATGCCATTCAATACGATGGTACAACGGTTGAATTACGCGCAATAAGTGGGTTGCAGTGTGGACAAACTTATCATATCAAATTATGTATTGCGAATGTGGCCGATCAAGCGTATGATTCAGGTGTGTTTTTAGAAGCAAATTCATTTTCTTCAAATGTTGTTCAGATGCAGTCTGCAGGTCAAGTTTTTGGAAATCCTTATTCTGATTCTGTTTTAGCAGAAGGTTGTTCATTTTCAACGATGACTTTTATCCGACCGCAAGCATCAGATACTGTGCAGTATGTTTATCATTTAACAACAAGTGGTACAGCAAATCCTAATGTTGATTTGGTTGGATTTGTTGACTCTGTGACGTTTGCGATCGGTGTGGATACAGTAACAGTTTCCTTAATACCATTTGATGACGGAATAGCTGAACCAATGGAGTGGATTCAAATTGTAGGGTATACCGTAAGTGATTGCGGCGATACTCTTTATGATACATTAAAGTTCTATATTCTGGATAAGTATCAAATGAGTCATACACTCATCGACACACTCATTCTCAATTGTCCGTCAAATAATCCTTGGATTCCGATTACTAATGTTGCTCATTCTATACCAATATATACATATGCTTGGTCGAATGGTTCGACATTAGATTCTACACATTTTATCAACACTGGTATTAATCATGATTCAACATATCTTAATGTTATGATTACCGATGGTTGCGGAACTAATTATTTTGATTCTGTGCTCATCATCAATCAATTTATTCCACCGACAGGTACTATACTTCCGAATGACACAATTTATACACATTGTGTTTCTGATTCTGCTTTAGCAATCATTCAGGGATCAGGAAGTGTTGCTCCATATACCTATGTTTGGAGTAACGGTTCTACAAACGACTCGACTTATTTTGTTGATACAATTGGTCAAAATGGGCATGTATACCCGTTCTCGGTGACGGTGACTGATGCGTGTAATCAGGATTCAACGGTACACGGTGTATTTATTGTGAACCAAACACTTCACGAGACTTTGACATCAACACCGACATCGCCTTGTTTCACCGATGGAAATGCTAATTCGGCCATAACCGGTAGTACAGGCGCAGTGAATTATATGTGGGTTGGTCCTGGACCATCGTATCCAGACACTGTTTATACACAAAACTTCCCGAATGTTCCGTCAGGTTGGTGGACACTTACGACAACTGACGCAGTATGTTCAGTAACGGATAGTGTGTATGTGAATCAAAACTCAACTCCGGTACCAACAGCTATTTTTAATTCAAGTGCAACGACAGGTTCAACTCCGGCGACATTTATTTTCACAAATGTGAGTCAAAATGCAACGAACTACATTTGGGACTTTGGAAATGGAACAGGAACAACATCGACAAGTTTAGCCACAGAATCGGTAACTTTTCCTGACCCTGGGACATATACAATCACTTTGATTGCTACTTTAGGAACGTGGTGTGCTGACACTACGACTATAAATGTAATCGTGTTTGATAAACCTGTTGTGATTGCACCGAATATTTTTACACCGAATGCTGATGGAAAAAATGATGGTTATTTCATCGAAACTCAAAACGTCAAAACAGTACATTTGATCATTACCAACAGATGGGGAGATACAATGTTTGATGTTACTGGAGCGAATCCATCTTGGAATGGAATGTACCAAGGTAAAATGGCAGATGAGGGAACCTATTTCT
>CAIUKX010000170.1 GCA_903899795.1 uncultured Flavobacteriales bacterium | reverse complement strand
GTGTTTTTCAGGAGCTTACTTTACAAATGTTGCTGTTATTCTGACAGACACTTTGTTTACATTGCTTTTTCTTTTGGGCTTCTATTTTGGGTTTAAAATATATAGAGATAAACGCTTTTCAACTTTACTGATTTTTCTGGGAATATTAACTGCTGGAGCTTTGGTTCGTCCGACTTTGAGTTTATTTCCGATTTTGAATTTGGTGATTGCTTTCTGGATGATTAAGAAGAATAATTTGGAAGTCAAACCAACGGTAGTAAGATCTGTTTTTGTTTCTGTGCTAATTTTTGCTATGGTAAATATTTCAACACTAAGGAATTACAGTAATCATTCCTTTCTTTCTCCAAGTAGTGTTGTTGGAGTAAATGCATTCGAATATTTAGGAAAGAATGTTCTCATAACAGAAGGTAAAACTGCAGAATATGAGAAATACAGCATAGAAATTGAGAGACTTCATTCGATAGCCGAAAAGTCGAAGAAAAGAAAAAGTGTTATGATGCAAACGGTGTTAAGGTATCCAATGTCAACATTGAAAGTCATAGGAGTTAATTCCATTAATTTTTGTCTGTTGAATAATTTGACATCCAATGTTCCGAGGTATTTCAATTACGAGTGGAAGGCTTTCAAAGGATCGTGTTATTCGTATAAGATTTCTCCGGTTCTCCGAATCTTGACCTATGCTTTGATGTTATTTTTTGCGATTGTCTGGTTTTTCTTCCTAAGTAAGATAGTGACATTCATCCGTCGAAAAGATTATGCAAACCTACTTCTTCTAGCTATATTATTTTTAATGTTTGTCCTTCCTGCCTTGTTGACAGGGAGTGGTGGAGCTCGTTTTCGTGTACCGATAGAGCATATTTTGATAATTTATTCCTTGTCCGCATTTTGGGATTGGAGAAAGACAAAGAAAGTATAATTACTTCAAAGCTTCTGGATTCAAAATTTTGTAAGGAGTTTTTACATCTTCACAGTAGGAAATTTTTATTTCAAACGCATCTCCGTTTTTGAAGTTCGATAAATCCAATTCAAATGCTTCAGTGGTTATCTTAACGGGATATACTTTATCATTGATTGTAATTTGTTGAATCGCATGAAGTGTAGTTTGGAAATACAGGTTCTTGCCCTGATAATGACCGTTAATTGATGTTGTACTCGTTTTGCAGGATTTTTGAGAAGTCTGACTGAAAGAAATCAAACTGATCATTAATAATAATCCGAAAGTGAAAAGTTTTAGTGCATTTTTCATATTTCTTAATCTATGTATTATCAAAGGTATAACTAAAATAACGAAAGAAAGAATAATGCCAAAATTTTATTGAACTATGCTTAGGTTAATTTTATGGAAAAGCTATTGGTAATCCTATTAAGTGTTTCTTGATAACTTGGATAATCTGCTTCTTTTCCTGTAAAAGTAAGTGTGTAGGCGCGACCTTTATATGTCCAGAAACTTTGTTGAATAATTAAATGCAGATCTCCATTTTGAACCTTAGAATAAGTCATCGTATAAAAGTCAAGATTGTTGGAATGTTGTTTTTTTGTTTCGATGGTTTTGGTGGAGGGTGAACTTTTGATTTGTTTTTCAAATATTTTCCCATATTCTTCAGGTTTCAATTCCATTCCCATCAAATCAGTAATCATTAAGCTTACATTTTCAGTAAATAAATCTTGATTTGATGTCTGTTTTGAAACAATAACAAATCCTGATCCCAAATCTTGATCCATCTTTTGGTAATCCCATTCTGAGGGGTATTCAAGCGAGCAATTTTCCAGAGTAATCGTTTTCCATGTATCGGATATTGATTTTTGACTTCTTTGTTCATTTTGAGCATAAGTATTGAGCCCCAAAGTGAGCGTAAATCCAATTAAAATGTAGAGCGTAAGTTTTTTCATTTTATAGTCATTAATTATCATCATCCAATCAGACTTTGATACAAAATTAATTTCCAGAAAGTCTGATCTCAATCATCAAATATTCAACTTCGTAAATCGAAGCTACAGCGTAGATCCAACATCATCTATACGCAGTAACACAAACAATATTTCGCAACCGGTTGTGCCAATGCAGAAATATTGAGATTGTCCGAAGCCTTTGAGAGATCCATTACTTCTCCGTTTTTCATCAGGAGATTGATGTTTTCCTTGGTTTCATTGTAAGCATTGTTGGTCAATATTTCGGAGTAGACAAAATAGGAAGCTTCTTCTTCTGTGATTTCAAATTTATCCATCGCGATCGCTTTTTCGTGGGCAATTCGTTCGGCTGAAAATGGAGTTTTAGAAATCTCAATTTTCAATAATTTCCGGTTGACCATGCGTGTTGAGAGTTCAGATAAAACCTTGTCATCTGAAAATTGCCACACTTTGATTGCACCCATGATGTCGTAATCGTCCAATTGAGCGAACATGTCTAATACATTACGGTCGTTTTTAAAATCTTCGAGTTGAACATTATTCGAGAGAAAATAGTTTAAGGCTGGACTGGCGAATAATTTTTCTCCTTTCTGAACGAGGAATTTTGCCCTGCGGAGAATGTAGATCAACATGAATTCTCCTGCTACAACTGTTTTATGAAGATAAACCTGCCAATACATCAAACGTCGCGCAACGATAAATTTTTCGATGGAATAAATTCCTTTTTCTTCCAGAACCAATTGGCCGTCTTTGACGTTCATCATCTCAATGATTCGTTCGCTACCGATGATTCCTTCACTGACACCGGTATAAAAACTGTCACGGTTCAGGTAATCCAGTCGATCCATATCCAGTTGACTGGAAACCAGTTGATGAAGAAATGGTTTTTTGTATTTGTTTTGGAAAATCAGTAGGGCTAAATCTAATTCACCATCAAATTCTTCACTCAAACGCTCAATAAAAAAACTGGAAATATCTTCATGACTCACACCGTTTACGATATCGTATTCCAAAGCATGACTAAAAGGACCGTGACCAATGTCGTGCAGAAGAATGGCAATCAGTACAGCTCTTTCTTCGTCCGGAGTAATGTCATGTCCTTTACGACGGATGACTGATATGGCTGTTGTCATGAGATGCATGGCTCCCAATACGTGATGGAAGCGAGTATGCAATGCTCCCGGGTATACAAGTCCCGTTGTACCTAATTGTTTTATCCTGCGTAAGCGTTGAAAAAACGGATGTTCGATAAGATCAAAAATAAACTCGTCCGGAATTGAAATAAAACCGTAAATTGGATCGTTGAAGATTTTCTTCTTATTATTTCTATTGAAGTTCGGTCTCAAATGAATAATTTTAAAAACTAAAATTCAAATTTATAAAATATCAGGCACATGCAAGTGAAAATACTTTGGGCAGACGATGAAATTGATTTATTGAAACCACATCTTTTGTTCCTCGAATCAAAGGGATACTCGGTTGACACAGTTAATAACGGAGCCGATGCAGTCGAAAAGAGCAGTGAAAATTCCTATGATATTGTTTTTTTAGACGAAAACATGCCTGGTATTTCCGGTTTGGAGGCATTGGTTCAGATCAAAGAAGAAAAACCTTTTGTTCCGGTAGTGATGATCACAAAAAGTGAAGAAGAATCAATTATGGAGGAAGCTATCGGGAGTAAAATCGCTGATTACCTTATTAAACCTGTTAATCCGAATCAAATATTACTGACGATCAAAAAGAATTTGGATCAGAGTAAACTGGTTTCTCAAAAAACGAATTCAAATTACCAGCAAGAATTTCGTCAATTGGGTATGGCTTTGAACAACCGAATGGATGCAGATGAATGGATTGAAATGTTCAAGAAATTGGTTTTTTGGGAATTGGAATTGGAGAAAATTGAAGATTCGGGTATGCGTGAAATTCTCAACATGCAGAAAAAGGAAGCTAATTCACTGTTCTGTCGTTTCATCGAAAATAATTATGCAGATTGGTTGAATGGAGTGGAAGAAGCTCCTCAAATGATTCATACCATTATCAAAAACAGAGTTGCCCCGACTTTATCGCAAGGAAAAACGGCTTTGGTAGTGATTGATAACCTTCGTTATGATCAATGGGAAATGCTGAAACCGATTATTTTGAAGTATTTTACTTTAGAGCAGGATGACGTTATATTTTCTATTTTACCAACAGCAACTCATTATGCACGAAACGCTCTGTTTGCAGGATTGATGCCGTCTGAAATTCAAAAGTTATATCCAAAATATTGGGTAACGGAAGAGGATGAGGAAGGTAAAAATATGTACGAAAAAGAACTATTGGAAACCAACCTGAAACGTCTTGGTAAGAATATCAAATGTTCGTACAATAAAGTAACAAGTTACGATGGTGGAAAGAAACTGCTTGATTCATTCAATGAATTGAAGGAGAATGATTTGAACGTGATTGTATACAATTTCGTGGATATGCTTTCTCACGCCAGAACAGAAATGAAAGTAATCAAAGAATTGGCAGATGACGAAGCGGCTTATCGTTCGTTGACAGTTTCCTGGTTTGAACACTCACCATTGCAAGATATTATCAAGAAAATAGCCGAATCAAAATCAAAGTTGATCATTACAACCGATCATGGAACAGTAAAAGTGAGTAATCCGGTTAAAATTGTTGGAGAACGAAATCTAAATTCCAATCTTCGTTACAAAGCCGGACGCGGAATGTCTTATAAAGAAAAAGAAGTGTTTGCAGTCAAAAATCCAAGTGAAATATTTTTACCAAAGGGAGCACTTTCTTCAGAATTCGTTTTTTCAAAAGAGAATGATTTCTTCGTGTATCCGAATAATTACAACCATTTTGTGAATCATTATGGTGATACTTTTCAGCATGGCGGAATATCTTTGGAAGAAATTTTAATACCTTTTGCGGTGTTGCAACCGAAATAATTTTTGTACGGGGGAATCGTGATTCGCTCGCTTTATTATTTTTATTCATGACGATTGAAATAAACACATTATTAGATTTGCCAGCAGCGGCAAAAATATTTTTAGAGGAGACTGAAAGCAGAAAAATATTTGCTTTCGACGGACAAATGGGGGCAGGGAAGACAACTTTTGTTCTTGCTTTATTAAAAGCGATGGGAGTTGAAGATCCTGAAGGGTCGCCGACTTATTCCTTGGTGAACATCTATGAAAGTCCGGCTTTTGGTAAGATTTATCATTTCGATCTGTACCGCTTAAATTCCGAAAATGAAGCTTTTGATATTGGAATTGAAGAAATGTTATACGGCGGGGACTACTGTTTCATAGAATGGCCTGAAAAAATTTCCAATCTGTTACCAGAAAACACAATTTGGGTGTATATTCGCAGTAATGAATTCAACGAAAGAATTGTTACTTTTGGAGATTAAGATGCTTTAACGATACTTCATACTTATTGAAATGAAAACTGATCCGAATATTTTGCAACATTTGATGGAACAAGGTAGTTTACTTCCTAAGGAAGAAATGCTGGAGATTGCTCCTAAAAAAGGTCACTTGTTTATCGGAATTCCAAAGGAAACTTGTTATCAGGAAAGAAGGGTCGCTTTGGTTCCTGAAGCTGTTTCTGTATTGGTGTCTAATGGTCACCGTGTTAAAGTAGAATCGAAGGCTGGTGAATTGGCTAGTTTTTCGGACCGTGATTATAGCGAAGCTGGAGCAGAGATTTGTTACGAGTCAAAAGATATTTTTCAGTGCGATATTATCTTTAAAGTAGGACCTCCATCCGAAGAAGAAATAGATATGATGGGTATGAATCAAACATTGATTTCAGCACTTCAGATTTCGATTCAGGCGAAAACGATTCTTCAAAAATTAATGCAAAAGAAGATTACGGCAATTGCCTGGGATTATATTCGTGATGAAGATGGTGTTTTTCCTGTTGTGAGAGCAATGGGAGAAATAGCAGGTACTACTTCTATCATGGTGGCGAGTGAACTGCTTTCAGGATATAATTCTGGTAAGGGAATTATGTTAGGAGGAATTACTGGTGTTCAGCCTACGGAAGTAGTAGTAATTGGAGCAGGGACTGTTGGTGAATTTGCTGTTCGTGCTGCAAGAGGTCTAGGTGCATCTGTTAAAGTTTTTGATAATTCACTTTCTCGTCTGAGGCGTTTGCAAAATAATTCATCTACAAATGTTTACACTTCTGTCATTCAGCCAAAAGTTTTGGCAAAGGCACTTATGCGTGCTGATGTTGTAATCGGAGCCATTCGTGCTCCTTTAGGTAGAACTCCATGTGTGGTGACAGAGGCTATGGTGGAAGCAATGAAATCTGGTTCAGTACTAGTGGATGTGAGTATCGATCAAGGCGGGTGTTTTGAAACCTCTAGGGTTACAAATCACAATGAACCTACTTTTGTGAAACACGGCGTTATTCACTATTGTGTACCAAATATCGCTTCGCGTGTTTCAAGAACAGCTTCTTTTGTTCTGTCTAATATTTTTTCACCGATCTTAATTGAAATGGGTGAAAAAGGAGGATGCAAAGAATTGATCCGTAAAGACACTGGATTCAGAGGGGGGGTATACATCTATAAAGGTGTTTTGACGAGTGAAGTACTTGGAAAAGTCTTCAATTTAAAGTACAAAAACATCGAATTACTTATTTTGTAAACGGATTGATTCAACCTTTAGCATTACCCAAAGCAAATTTGCGTCTTTCAAAAAAAGGTGAATTGCTTTTTGTTTGGTGTGTCGCTCGTAAAAAAACCTTGCAACTGACTCCCGAAGAATGGGTGCGGCAGCATGTAATTCATTACCTGGTGAACCATAAGAATGTACCGCTTGGTTTACTCATTTCAGAATATTCGATTAAAGTCAATTCGATGTCCAGAAGGTGTGATATCGTTGTTGTCGGTACAGATCAAGTTCCTAAAATTATTGTTGAATGTAAAGCTCCTGAAGTGGTAATTAATAGACAAGTACTGCATCAAATAGCTCAATACAACTTTCAGGTGAATGCAGATTATTTATTGCTGACAAATGGATTACATCATGTCATTTGTAAAATAGACAGAGCGAATAATGCATTTATTTATCTGGAAGAAATTCCTGATTTTTCAATTATTAATCAAAAAAAAGTTGAATGAAAATTAGAATTTTACTGACCGTTTTTTTATTCTCGATTTCTGTGTCTGCACAAAATGGAGATATCGATTTGCTAAAAAAAATCAATGGTAGTTACACTCCAAATGGAGGAAAAATAATGCTTTTTGCCACCAATAGTGATAATCCTGTTTCGCTGGGATTACCTACTGGATTATTAGTGACAGGATTGGTGACAAAAAATAAAAAAATGGTTTGGAACAGTGCGGAAATGTATTCGAGTGCTATTTTCAATGGATTGATAACGACAGGAGTAAAGTTTGCTTTCCGCAGGGATCGACCTTTTGTGACTTATCCGAATGATATTGTGAAGCATACCAAAGCCGGATCACTTTCTTTTCCTTCCGGACATACATCTATGGCTTTTGCTACTGCGACAGCTATTAGTTTGGAATATCCGAAATGGTATATTATTGCGCCTGCTTATCTTTGGGCGTCTAGCGTTGGGTATTCACGTATGTACCTAGGTGTACATTACCCAACAGATGTATTGGCTGGCGCAATCATTGGAAGCGCTACAAGTTTAGGAACCCACTACTTGTTCAAATACCTTAAAAAGAAATATACGAAAGACGAGGTGAAGATTTAAGAGAAGTTAGATATTTAGAAGCTAGACATTAAATTAATGTATCTTAAATAGTTTGACTGTCTTTAACGATTCACCTTCCCTAAGTCTAAAGTCTTGTATCTTTCAGTCTATTGTCTAAACAACTATTTACTTTTAGAGGTAGCTCTTTGTCCAGTTGGAATTCCTACTGTATCCCCTGATGTAGTTGTTGTGTCTGATGGTGTTGTAGTCGTTGTTGAAGTTGTAGTTGTAGGATCAGTCGTTGGAGTTGTATTGGTATTTGTCGTATTTGTTCCCATAGTCTTTGTTATTTGATTTAGACGAATATAGAATTTATTTTCAATAATGCAATGATAGAGTAAAAAAAATCCCTTCATATTATTTGAAAATGAAGGGATTGTAATGAAAATGTTAAAATTGTAAGACGGTTTATCCAAATACTTTCTTTAAAAGATCAGATACACGAGCTGCAGGATTTTTACGAATCGTTAATTCCTCTTTGGCAATCTGTACAAAAAGTCCGTCAATGGCTTTGTTGGTTACATAGTCCACTAGATCTGGGTTTACTTTTTGAACCAAAGGAAGTGTGTTGTAAGCTGTAAAAACGGTTTCCCAATGTTTGGTTGCTCCAACTTTATCCAATGATGCTTTGATGATCGGTTTGAATTTTTCAATCAATTGAGTTCTTGTGTTTTTGCTCAAATAAGTAGTCGCAGCATCATCATTACCATGTAAAATGTTCATTACGTCTTGAAGCGAAAGATTTTTGATCGCAGTAACAAACAATTCTTTTGAACTATTGGCAGCATCTTCAGCAGCGCGATTCATAGATTCGATCGCATCATCCACTTTTTTTCCCTGACCGATTTTTCGAAGTTTGGATTCTACCTCTTTTGCTTCATCAGGCATCAAAATCTTAATTTGAAGATCCTTATAATAACCATCTGCTTTTGATAGTTGACTAACCCCCTTTTCAATACCTTGATTCAATGCTTCTTTTAGTCCTCGACCGACTTCGTCCTCAGTCAAACCATTGGATGGACTTTTGGATTCTACTGTTTTTTCTGCTTTTTCAATTCCTTTTTTAAGGTTTGAAATTTGACTATTGACAGAGAATGTACTTCCTGTAATAAGTAAGGCAACTAAATAATATGGTTTTATCATGATTTTTTATTTTTTGTTTAATTCAAAAGTATATTCAAAAACAATGCCCTTTTTATAATTGTATTCCAATCACACAGACATCATCAATTTGATCCAAATCTCCTTTCCAATCTTCGAATGCTTTATCGAAAAGAGTTCTTTGAATGTGCATAGGCTCGTGACAAATAGAAAGGATGAGGTCTCTCATTTGTTTTGCTTTGAATTTTTTTGTTTCAAAGCCTCCGAATTGGTCAGCATATCCATCGGTAAATAAATAAATTGAATCTCCGACTTCAATTTTAACTTGTTGTGTTTCAAAAGACTCGTAAGTGATGTGCTTACCTATAGGTTGTTTATTCGGTATGATTTCAATGATTTCAGGAGTTTCTTTTTTCTTGACCCAAAGTGGACTGTTAGCGCCGGCCCATTGTAAAATTTGATTTTTGAGATCCAATGTACAGAGGGAAATATCCATTCCATCCGAAACCTCTTCGTCATTTTTATCAAATTCGGAAATAATGATTTCACGGGTTTTATCCAAGATTTTACCAGGATCTTGAAGTCCAAACTCTCTGACTGAACGATTCAAAGCGTTGTGACACACTACGCTAATCATAGCTCCTGGAACTCCATGTCCTGTACAATCAGCGACAGCAAAAATAATGGTGTCACCTAGAGGTTCGATCCAATAAAAGTCACCTGCTACAATATCTTTTGGTTTGTAAAGTACAAAAGAGTTAATCAGGTATTCTTTTACCAACCGTTCAGGAGGTAAAATAGCAGTTTGAATTCTTTTTGCATAGGTAATGGAATCAAGTATTTCCTTGTTTTTTTCTTCAACAAGTTTATTTTTCTCTTCAACCAATGATTTTTGTTGCTCAATTACCTTATTCTGATCTTTTTGAACCTGCCATCTCTTGTATAAAAACCAGGAAAAAATGAGTGTGATGATGGCGATAAAAATGACAGCCCAAAGAATTACTTTTTGCTTGTGGTTATTTTTTTCTATGGTTAATTTTTCTTTGTGTACCTTCAATTGATCTTGTTCAACTTGTTTTTCAAAAGCATATTGCATTTCATCTTGAGTCTGTTTAATAATGTTGTCTTCATTATTAATGATGTCCTTATACTTGACAGATAATTGAAAGTATTTCAGTTCGTCTTGAAGATTCTTTTGTCTTTTTGCAATTCCAGCCAGATTTTCGTAGCAATATTGAATCGTTTTTTTTAAGCCTAGATCATTTGCAATTTTTAACGCTTGGAGAAAGTAGACTTTAGCTTTGTCATTGTGATCTTGATTTTTTTCAAGTACAGCAATGTTTCCTAATGAATTACAGATTCCAAATAAATTATGTGTTTGTTTTCTGTAAGTAAGTGATTTTTCAAAGCATTTTTCAGCCTCATTGTATTTTTTTTGAGCTAAATAAATCAAACCGATGTTGTTATAGGAATCACTCATTCCTACAGTATCCTTTTTCTTTTCTTCGGTATCGAGGCAATAAAAATAATTTTTTAATGCTAAATCATATTTTTTCTGATGCATATAGATGTTTCCAATGTTATTGATAGCAACAGAAACGCCCTTTGAATTTTTTATTCTTTTTGCAATGTCGAGTGATTTGAAATAGTATTCCAAAGCCTGATCATTTTTACTTTGGTTTTCATACGCCAATCCCAAATTGTTATAGGTTTCACAAATTCCTAAATCATCATGGGTTGATTCATATATTTTCAACCCATCCAGGTACAAACTGATCGCTTCGGAATATTTGGCTAAATAGTCAAATATTATTCCTTTGTTTATTAGTGCTTTTGCTTCTCCACTTTTGTATTTGTATGTTCGGGCATGACGAATAGTATAGTCAATTAAGTTTAAACCACGTAGGTACTGCCCGCTTAACCAGCAAGATTCAACTGCGTCATTTAGTTGATCAATTTGCTTGGTTTGACTTTTAATTTTGGAAATACGAATGAGGGTTGTATCCTTCTCAACGTTTGCCCCAGAGACAAACAAAGAACACATGAATAGAACAATAAAAAACGCAAATTTTTTCATGGCGCAAGATAATCATTTTAAGAGATTCAAGACTAAAAGATATTAGATTTTTAGATATTAGAAATTAGATGAATGTATCTTAAATCGTTTGACTTTCTTTCACGATTCACCTAACTTGAGTCTTACGTCTAGTATCTTTATGTCTAACATCTACTTGACTCCTTTAATTATTTCATCAATTAATGTAGGATCCAAAAGGGTGGAAGTATCTCCGAAGTTAGACAATTCTCCTTCAGCTATTTTTCGAAGTATTCTTCGCATGATTTTCCCGGAACGTGTTTTCGGTAAACCTTTTACCACTTGAATTTTATCAGGTTTAGCGATTCGACCTATGTGTTGACTCACGGAATTTGCAATGGAATTCGTAATATCTAGATCTGAGGTATGTTCAGCATTTACAACGACGTAAGCATAAATTCCTTGTCCCTTGATTGGATGTGGATATCCAACAACTGCGGATTCAATTGCATATTGATCTTTGTTGATTGCATCTTCAATTTCTGCTGTACCAAAACGATGACCTGAAACGTTGATCACATCGTCTACACGACCAATAATACGGTACAAACCATCTTCATCACGTCGTGCCCCATCTCCTGTAAAATAATACCCTTTGTAATTCGAAAAGTAAGTAAATTTACAGCGTTCATGATCCCCGTAGGTAGTTCTTAGAATCGATGGCCATGGAAATTTTACACATAAATATCCTTCTGTATCTGCTTCGTGGATTTCTTTGCCTTCAGCATCCAAAAGGACAGGACAAATACCAGGTAAAGGCAATCCAGCATAAGTAGCTTTCATTGGTGATAATCCACCTAATCCCGAAAGCATTACTCCACCTGTTTCAGTTTGCCACCAAGTATCGATGATCGGACAATTTGATTTCCCGATGTTTTCATAATACCAATTCCACGCTTCTTCGTTGATCGGTTCTCCCACAGATCCTATCAGTTTCAAAGAAGAAAGATCTTGATCGGTGACGAATTTGTGATCGAAACTCATTAACGAACGAATAGCCGTAGGAGCAGTATAAAATTGATTCACCTTATATTTATCTATCGTTTGCCAGAAGCGTCCTGCATCGGGATACGTAGGGATCCCCTCAAAAATAATAGATGTAGCACCAGATAATAGTGGTCCATACACGATGTAGGAGTGACCTGTGATCCAGCCAATATCAGCTGTGCACCAAAAAACATCTCCTTGTTCATATTGAAAAACATTTTGGAAACTGTATGCTGTGTATACCATGTAGCCTCCACAGGTATGAACAACACCTTTAGGTTTCCCTGTTGAACCGGAAGTGTAAAGTATGAAAAGCATGTCCTCTGCATCCATTTCTTCAGCTGGACAATCAGAAGATTGTTCATTTATCAATGAGTTGTAATCAATATCACGTCCATCTTTCATTTTTGACTGAGAATGAATACAATCCAAAACGATTACTTTTTCGATAGAAGTGCAACTTTCAAGAGCTTCATCTACCATGAATTTTAAATCTACAGATTTATCGCCACGGTTCAATCCATCTGAGGTAATCACAACTTTCGCCTGAGCATCATTGATCCGATCAGCTAAAGCATTGGAAGAGAATCCAGCAAAAATGATAGAATGTACAGCTCCAATTCGCGCACAGGCCAGAATAGCAACGACTGATTCAATCACCATTGGCATATAAATACAAACACGATCACCTTTTTGAACTCCTAAAGATTTTAAACCATTGGAAAGTTTACATACTTCCGTATAGAGTTCACCATAGGTAATTGATTTTGAGGTTTCACTTGGATGGTTAGGCTCCCAATGGAAAGCAACCTGATCACCTTTAGATGCTAAATGACGATCAAGAAGATTTTCGGTAATATTTAATTTACCACCTTTAAACCATTCTATTTTTGGCTCATCAAAATTCCATTCAACAACCGAATCCCATCTTTTTTTCCATTGAAAGGAATCGGCGATGTGAGCCCAGAATTCATCCGGTTGGTGAATGCTTTTGGCATAATCATGTTCGTATTGTTCGAAAGATTTGATCCGTAAGTCCATATTCTTTAGTTGTGTTTTTAATAGATCAAATATAAGGTCTAATCTCAATACTGAAAATTAAAATTGACCAGAATTTAGGAAAGTAATGAACATAGGTATTTATGCCACTAAAAGAAGCAGGAGACAAATATATTGTCTCCTGTTATCTAGAGTATTATGTGCTTAATTCAAATTTGGTTGAGGTGTCATTCTCAAATAAGGTTTTATTACTGTATGTCCTTTTGGAAATAGAGCAGGAATTTGTTCATTGGTGATGGAAGGAACGATAACACAATCTTCTCCGTTCTTCCAATTGGCAGGTGTTGCAACTTTATAATTCGCTGTCAATTGCAATGAATCGATAACTCTCAATAATTCGTCAAAATTTCGTCCTGTTGAAGCAGGGTAGGTGATGATCAACTTAACCTTTTTATCTGTTCCGATGACAAAAACAGATCGAACCGTCATTTTATCATCTGCGTTAGGGTGAATCATATCATACAATGTTGCTACATTCCGGTCTTCATCTGCAATGATAGGAAAGT
>CAIUKX010000169.1 GCA_903899795.1 uncultured Flavobacteriales bacterium | reverse complement strand
TCAATTTATTCACTGTTGATTGATTTGAAGCTCGAGAGACAATAAATAAATTCTTTTTGATCTCCCTTGCTGAGAGCACCACATACAAATTATCCGAATCTTTTGGAAGACAACAAATCAATGCTTTCGCTTTAGATATATTGGCTCTCAGCAAGTTTTCGTCCAAGGTCGAATCCCCCTTCAAAAAAAGATATCCTGGTTCCTCAATAAATTCCTGAATGGCTTCTTCATTATTTTCAATAATGATAAATTGTGTCTTGTGTGATCGCAAATCTTCTGCAACCTGTCTTCCAACTCGTCCAAATCCACAGATAATGACGTGATTTTGTGTTTTTTCAAACTGCTTCATTCTTCTTTTTTCATTGACGTACCGACGATATTCTCCACCAGCCAAAAAATTGGTGATGGATTTAATTGCAAAAGCAAATGTACCAAAACTTGAGACGATTAAGAGTGAGGTGAATAATTTCCCCCAACTTGACAAGTCATGAACTTCTCTAAAACCTACAGTTGAGATGGTAATGATTGTCATGAAAAGCGAATCGATAAAGCCCCAACCTTCGATTAACATAAACCCAATTGTACCAGTCATTATAACCGATAACAAAAGGGCAATAAAGAAATATATATTTTTAAATAATCTGGATTTAAACATCTGAATTTATAATTCCCAAATTGATTTTCTTCTTTTTCGCTGAAACTTGAAATAATGTTTATGTTCTAAAATCCAAGCCATTCCCAAATAAACAAATAAAGGAGAACCCAAGGCAATGAAAGAAGCATAAATAAATCCTATCCTTACTTTTGAAGTACTAATTCCTAACTTTCTGGCCCACCACTCACAAACGCCATAGGAGCGCATTTCGAAGAAAAAAAGTATTTTTTGTATCGTTCTCAACCTCTTAGGATTTTGTTACCAATGGTGCAATTTAAACATTTTTTTGCTACACAAAACTCGTTATAAATTTCCAATAATGCTTGACTATCGTATGCATTTTTGGACTTTACACCTAATTTCTCCCATTGACTGATAATAGCATTGTGTTCAGATTTGATTAAACTTAAAATTTCAATTGCTTTTTCAACCAATAATTCATTTCTTTTAAAATGACCATACCAACACAAAAAGGGGATAAAACAATTGATAATAATACTATCTTTTGTTGCTTGTGAAAGTGCTATTTCTTTGTTTTTTTCTTCAAACTCAAAATCCATCATTCGATTTAAATACTCAATAATCTCCTTTGGTTTATAGTGAGTAAACGTTGTGTCAAAATCAAAATTTTGTACCAACGCTGCAAATTGGTGAAGCCTAATTTCTGGAAAACCAAATGATCGGAGTCCCTTTTTCTTCCAAAGATGAATCGGCAAAGGTATTAAATCATATTTTTTTTTGTAAAAATTCCACTCGTTGAATAATTCATGTTCAGAACTCAACACTCCACTCGTACGTAAAATTAATATCCGAACATGTTCCTTTCTTTCCCGTTTGATAATTTTTAGTGGTAAATGATGCGTCAATTGTCGAAAGGGCTGACTATTTACTTTCATTCCGAACGCTTGTCCCAATAATTGGTAGAGAATTTCAGAAAAATCGAATTCAAACTCACTTGCTCTGACCACTCCATCCATTTTTCTTTGAACGCGAGAAAGAATTGCTTTTTCTTTCATAGATTCTAAATAAACAGAATCAATTTGGTTTATCAAATGTCGGCATGAAAAGACGGATGTATCAGAAACTAAAGAAAGGTATTTTTTGTAATGATCTAAATCAATGAATTCTTTAAGTTCAATTGTCGGCAATTTTCGACCTTCAATTATCACCTCCCGATCGTGTTGGTATACAACATGAAGTATTACATTATTGTATGCAGGATCTAAATGATGTTTGTGTACATACCAATCCGATGATTTAACATGCATCTCGATATTTCCTCGCCAGATTACGTGATCCAGAATGATTTCACCATTAAAAAAATCAGGACCACTTTCCTGATTGTGTATTCCAGTCGATTTTACTTCAAGTTTTTGACCTGAAGTCAATGTTAATTTGTGAAAAGAGATGCGTTTTTGTTTCCAAATAAGGTGGAGATAAGCTTCCTTCATTGATTATTATTTTATAATTCCTCTTCTGAATTTACAAAAAATTTTGATTAATCAACAAATTTAAAGTTACTCATTTTTTTTACTCTTTTCTTGTACCATATCATGCAAAATCAACTGTGAAGCCAAAGCCAATTGTGTGTAATTTTGAGAACTATTGCCAAAACTAGCTGCAGAGGTTTGCCACATTGTTTTAATCAATTCCTGGCTCCCCTGAGTGGGATTAATTTTATTCACAACCGCACCAACATTACCAGCACCTGCGTGATAAACATGAAGTACAAACAAACGAAACCAAAGATCAGTTTCACTGTAATTGATACCTTTCGCATCTAAAATTCGCTTTGCTTCAGGAATACAAATCCTACTGATTAACTTAGCAGAACCCATTGCAGATTTCTCGAAATCTTCCCGTTCATCAATCGTTTTGTTCACGACCAAACCCTGAGCTCTTGCTACACTTGGCATCAACTGAAAAGCACCATAGGCTCCCGATACTGATTTAGTTAATTGTCCAGGACTTTCAATCAATAAAATCGCTTGTGCATACCAAGGATCGACTCCATGTTTTTCAAATTCAGTGATTCCTTTCGAAATGCTAGGATAAACATCATTAAATCTATAAAAATCACTTTTTCCTGTTGTCACGAAAATTACCTCCCCCGATGCCAAATTATTAGCTAACCGCAAACTGTCTTTGTATTTCTGCTTCTGAGCCTCCGTTTGCCTGTTCCAGTCGTCTATGGATTGTTTTTCAAGAATTGTTCTTGTAGCAGCAACATTGATCAGGCATGAATCCGGGGACAAAAGCATGATCTGTTTCCAAAAAACAGGTTGAGGCAAACTATGCCAATTTTCACCAAAAAGAGCATCAGCACCCAAGACAGCAAAACTTTCTTCGGTATCAGGACCGACAACATCAGTACCCAAATTATACATCGGCTGTGACTGAGCAACAAAAGAAATCAAAAGAAAAAATATCAGGAACCGCATAAATTCATAGTGTATTTATCAAATATATCGAAAAACCTCGTATTTAGCAACTTTATCGTACATAATCTTGTTAACAAAACAACGTTAATTTACTATTATGGGTACATCAAAAACAAGAAAATAAATATAAATTTGTAGAGTGAAGCATATAAAACGAATTATCTCATTTCCAATTATTGTGCTGGTGAAAATTTACCAGTGGTTCATCAGTCCCATTTTCCCCGCTGCATGTCGCTATAACCCAACGTGCTCGCATTACATGTTGGATGCACTTCGTATATGGGGACCTTTCAAAGGAACTTATCTTGGGTTGAAAAGAATTTCCTCCTGCCATCCTTGGGGTGGTCATGGAGATGACCCTGTACCTGAGAAAGATTAATTTTGAATTGAATATATTTTACCCTTCCATTTCAAACAAAATCTAGGAAGTTAAAAGTTTACAAATGGCATAAACATCAAACATTAAACATTCAACATCAAAAATCACCAACTTTCAGCGAGAAGACAGAATTGGTCTGAATTTAGAAAATCACTTGCAGATCAAGGGTTTATAGGCGTTGATGGCGATTACACATGGCTTATT
>CAIUKX010000168.1 GCA_903899795.1 uncultured Flavobacteriales bacterium | reverse complement strand
ATAATCAAGGCCTCTTCTCCATGACATATATTCCTTTGAAAATTGTGGATCTCTTGTAAACCAATTTTCTCCATTACTCCATTGTTTGATATTTTTTTCTACTTGAAACCAATCCTTATTCCATGTTGTATAGATAACTTCTCTCAATAGACTTTCTTGTATAGACCTATTTTTAGGTACAGAAGCATCTTTCCAATAAGTTAATAGTGCTGGATTATTTTCCAGCCATCTCTTTACAACATGAGATTGCTTGGTCATCATGGGTAAACAAGAAGTATTCCAATAAAAATATTCGGATGTGATATTATTATAATCTGTATTGTGTGTAGTCACCTTTATAGTGTTAAGAGCCACATCACTAAATGTGGTAAATATTTCGTTACCTCTAATTTTTATTTTAGGTTTATCTCTACCATAAATTATTGCAACCGATTTATACTTATCAAATTTTAACCTCAAATCTTTTACTTCAAAAAAATTAAATCTGTTTGGAGCGAAAGCCCCTAAGTGGTCATTTCTTTTAAAAATCCAGTCTTCATTTTCATAACCTTGAAGATTTTGAAATAAATTATTTGTATCATCTATAATTGTTATTTTTGTTTTTGGTAATTTTTCACTGGCATATTTTAATCTAGGAATTGCATTGAGTACATGTTCGGCTGGTAAATTATCATTTGAAGTGTCGTTAACATTTAAATTTGCATGTACTTTAACTGAATAACTTGTGTGCATTGTTACAATTTCATCCAAATGAATATTTTGTCTTATAAATGATTCTAATACGTTATAACTATCAGCACCACCACTAAAACATAATATCAAATAATCATATTTTTCTCTGAGTTCTCTAGCTCTTTTGTTATACAATTCATCCAGACTTTGTTCTGGTTCTATATGCCAAGGATGTTTTGAATATATGTGGTCTTGAAAATACCATTCTACGGGTTTATTTCTCACATTCGAATAAACTAATGCTTCAATTTTCTTTTGAAACATTACACCATCACATATATAATAACCAAATTCGGGATCAATCATGTAATACTTTTTTAGGATCTTTAAATGAATATTGAAATCCCATTTCTGCATAAAAATCAGTATTCACAGACTTCAGTACATCAACAATTGTTTTTTTATCTGAATCAGATAAATTTTTAGCAAACAACAGAGTCCAATCTTGTTTCTCTAAATGTTTAAATTTATCTGGTAAAATTGGTGCATTGATAAATTTATTTTTCGTATTCAACATTACAAAAATAGATTTAAATCTATCATTTTGAAGATAGGCCAAATTACCATAAGATGGTAACGTTACAGCATCTAACGTTCCATTTAATAAAGCTGACATTGTTTCTGGCCCATTACTTTTGTAAGGCACCATCAAACATTTTATAATCTTTTCACAAAACATCTGTGCACCTTTATAACTTTGTGTGGTTGTTCCTGCACTTGATATTCGTACTTCTCTTTGTTGTGATAGATTAATTAAATCATCCATAGTTTTGAAGTTACTATCTTTTGATACGAACCAAATAATACTAGATGAACCAATGTAAAATATAGGTTCAACAGAATTAATCACAAGATGTTCCAATATACTGTCTGATGAAGTTATTAGTGTTGGTTTAGTTGATGACTCAACATATGAGTAACCTATAGCCTTGCTGGCGCCAGGTTTATTGAAAACAACAAATTTTAAATTGGTTTT
The DNA here is from genome assembly GCA_903899795.1 of uncultured Flavobacteriales bacterium. GTDB lineage: Bacteria > Bacteroidota > Bacteroidia > Flavobacteriales_D > Crocinitomicaceae > CAIUKX01. The sequence continues at coordinate 150 of CAIUKX010000168.1, read as the reverse complement.
ATTTTCTAAAAGTGTAGACAACTTCCTAATTAATGTGTCTTCTGGACCACCAGGACTTGCTGTAACAACCATCTCAATTGGTTCAGCATGTACACTCAAACTGATTAATAATAACAATAATAATTTTTTCATTTAATTTTCTATAAGTTT
>CAIUKX010000167.1 GCA_903899795.1 uncultured Flavobacteriales bacterium | reverse complement strand
GCCACCACACTACCCACGGGCCACCACAACTACTCCTTTGGCCACCACCATGGACCCAACCACAGACTTGCTGTTCGCATCTTCCCATGTGGATATAACCGGCCTGAGACAATGCACTGGAACCCAGTATGGGCGAACTCCATCGTCACCTATCTCTCCATCCACCCCGTCCCCAACATGGGACCACACACTGCTGACTACGTCTCGCATGCAGGCTCTGACCTCGCTGGCTTCATCCGGTTCACGGAACAAATACCTGCAGACCCCACGGGGTGACTCGACGAAATCACTCCACTAATACAAGCCCTCCTCAACAGCCAATTCCTCGCTCTCCACCGATAACTTACCCAACGCCTCGCCGGCATTGACTTCTTTCTCACCATCAGCCGGGTCAGTGCCAACTACACACCCGGCCAATCCCACGCCCTCCAAACCGAAACCATCATGCGAATCAACATACAACGCACCCGGGTACAAAACCCGGATGGCACCCACACCTTCCTCACTGACTCCGCACACCTTGCACAGAAGTCAATATCTGGTGAAACCAGGAGGTAACCCTGAAACCAGGAGGTAAGTTGTATTTGTCCATTTTCCTTTTATATTACCTCCAAAATGCTTCCAGATTTCCAAAAACAATGGATAATTATCATAAAGGACATCTTTGTAAAAAATTTAACCTTTTTTCATTAACAAATCCCCCCATTGTGATATTTTTTCGTGGGCCTGGCAAGTGCACCAATTCGTGACTTTTGGCTGCACTCTGCCAGTAGATATTTCAATATTTTAATCGTCATTCTTTGTAATTCTAAGAGCACCCATACCCCATACATATATTATATATATGCCTTATTCAAAAATAGATTTTTTCAAAGGACGCGCTGGCCTCGAAGAACTGGTTGGTTAATCATTTATGTACTTGTTTGTTCAGCTTGTTCAGCTTGTCTTTATATCTGCTCAGTTTTGATTTTATATTCCAGTTTTGTTTTGTAACTGTTTTCTGTGATTTCAGCAACTTAATATTATTTCAAATAGACTGATATCACATATAATTGTGACCCGAAGAACAATTAGTTTTTCCACTTGATACAATGCAATAGATTTTTGACCTCCAGTTTTCGTGGCTTCTTTGTGGTAAGTCAAGAGAATAGTATTCTCTGTCATATGGAAAATGTAGTTGTGGATTGAGACATCTATTTCAAATTAACTTGTAGTTGGATCAGTGATTTTATCTGAAGAGCCATCATCAGTGTAAGTTTTACTACTTGTCCTTGTCCTTGTCATAATTAAAGTTATATTTACAATATCCAATATCAATTTACATTAAGCATTAATAGTTTGATCATTCCTTTGTTCATTTCAAATATATTTCAAGATAAATCTTTGCATGCAAAGGTGAGTATTAACATTTTATTTGAGCTATTTATTTCATTGATCTCCAAACTTTCAGAATGCTCCAGCTAAATACGCGGAAAGCTCTACAATCAAGAACAAACCATTTGGCATTAACGACGGCGTATGGTTCCTTGTTTAAGTTTTCAGATGTCATACTTGCATTTGATATTTGATAATCTATTCTTCGTATTGAAATTGTAGTACAGTTACAGATTCTGATGACTGGTGATTCTGTTCTGCTTTTTATGTTGAGAGTAAGTGGTATGGTACATATTTTATTTGAAAACGGGTTAATACTCTATGTTTATTTTGCCCTATTTTAAACGGAGTGCTCTAATTCTGCAGCAGTTCTTTCGTCAACAGAATGAGTTCTTAGTTTTTCCACTTGATACAATGCAATAGATTTTTGACCTCCAGTTTTCGTGGTTTCTTTGTGGTAAGTCAAGAGAATAGTATTCTCTGTCATATGGAAAATGTAGTTGTGGATTGAGAAATATATTTCAAATTAACTTGTAGTTGGTTGGATCAGTGATTTTATCTGAAGAGCCATCATCAGTGTAAGTTTTACTACTTGTCCTTGTCTTTGTCATAATTAAAGTTATATCTACAATATCCAATATCAATTTACATTAAGCATTAATAGTTTGATCATTTCTTTGTTCATTTCAAATATATTTTAAGATAAATCTTTGCATGTGAAGGTGAGTGAGTATTAACATTTTATTTGAGCTATTTTTTTCATTGATCTCCAAACTTTCAGAATGCTCCAGCTAAATACGCGGAAAGCTCCATAATCAAGAACAAACCATTTGGCATTAACGACGAGGTATGGTTCCTTGTTTAAGTTTTCAGATGGCATCCTTGCATTTGATAACCTATTCTTTGTATTGAATTTTTTAGTGCAGTTACAGATTCTGGTGACTGGTGATTCTGTTCTTCTTTTGGAAAACGGGTTATTTTTATTCAGCCCTATTTTAAACGGAATGTTCTATTTCTGCAGCAGTTCTTTCATCAACAGAATGAGTTCTTTGGTTATCGATGTTTAGTTGGACTGGACTAGCTAAGGACAAACTTTTCCTACATCTCTTCGACCCAACATGCAGACTACTCGCCTGATATTGTTT
>CAIUKX010000166.1 GCA_903899795.1 uncultured Flavobacteriales bacterium | reverse complement strand
AGCGTCCATTGGTTACACTTAAATTCGTGTAACTTGGTTTGGTTTGTGCCAATGAACTAGATGGTTTATTGGCATTCATATAATCATCCAATACAGTAGATCCACCAGTGATTTTTATTGTAATGGATTTCAATCTGCGTTTATTGATCGCTGAATTATTAGTAACACTATTTTTTATTAGGTTGTAGAAAGTTGCTCCTTGAATCGAAGTACTGAAAGTGTTGTTATCTACTTCGGATTCCCCTGTATTCCAATCAATATGAACAGAGTCAAGAATACTGTTATTGACAAATTCATAATAATCAATTTCAAGTCGCGCATTGACAATTGCAGCATTTCCTGTATTGGATACAATGACATCAGTAGCAGCTAGTTGACCTTGGCTATCAACAAATTTGAACGACTGACTTAAATTTTGCTGACCAGATGTCAATCCTGAAACCAATTGAGTTTCACCTGAAACGTTAAATTCAGACGAAAGACCTTTGTTCAATGTAACAGATAATTTGTAGGTTGCATCAGGATTTAATGCTCCCCCAGTACCGTCTTTGAAGTAATAGACTTTTTCAGTAGGTGCGTAAAATACTCCGTTAGTATCTTTTGTATCAACAATTGTATCGTCCAAAATCCATGTACGATTTACTACATTGTTTAAGTATTCTGTAACTGTTGCATCCACACTTTGAAAATAACTTGAATCAGGAATTTGTGCAATGTCATAAGCATTTCCCGGACCAATAAAAGCACGGTTTATTTTAATGAAATGTGTGGTTTCGGATTGATCCAGTAAACCATAAATGACTGCTGTTTCTTTAAAATCACCTATTAAAGAGATATCATCCTTACATCCGTTAAATACAAATAAGGCTGAAATCAATCCTAAAGTGACAAAAGCAAATTTCTTCATAAGTTATATATTATAGTCTAAGCGAGACGTTTTTAAGGTATTCATCTTGCAGGCAAATCTAAACAATTTAATTCAATTTTGTTTAAATCTCAATCAATAAACGATACAGTTAAATCAATGGGTTAATCTTTGACCTTATTCAACCCCATCGCTTTCAGCATCCAATTCGGTAAATGTTTGTGTGGATCGCGGTTTTTCAAGTTGATATACCAGCCGAATTTTTTCATTACAGGAACTTTGTGAGTCTCTACAAATTCAATCCAAGTACCATCCGGATCTTCGATGTATGAAAATCTACCCGCTGCTTCACCCATGTCAAATGAATTATCACTATCAACTGTAAAAGGAAATCCTTTTTCGTCACATTCTTTTTTCAAAGCTTCCATTCCCTGAATGTCAAAACAAAGGTGAATGAATCCCCAATCTCCCCAAAATCTGTTCTCAAATATTTTTTTGCAATCCGTTCGTTCAACTGCCTGAACCAATTCGATATGTGTTGGTCCTAACAAACGAGCAAAAGGTCCCTTTCTCAATTCAGGATGAGTTAATAAAACTCTTCGAACTTTTTTATCTCCTTGTGGTAATCCTGAAAAATCTTCAAAAACACCTGTTTCATCGTATTCAATTTTTGAATATCCTAATACATCTTGATACAATTTCAAGGATTTGTCAATATCACTTACTCCAATCATAGTTCCTGCAACAGCACCACATTTGGAAGGATGGTTGGTGTCTGAGAACCATACATTTCCCTCAACAATATTGAAAATGTTTCCGTTTGGATCTTTTGCAAAAAAATGAAGTTTACCATTGGGTGCTGTAACAACTTCGCTCAAAAGCGTAGCTCCATTTTTTTGGAAAAAATCATATGAACCCCTTACATCTCTTGATTTAATTCGACAAACATACAGTCCATAATCTCCCAATTGAATTTCAAATGTTGCCTTTTCCGTAGCTCTAGAAGTATATTGCCAAATTTCAAATCCGCCACCGCCTTCCATGCTCAAAGCTAAAGTTGCAGTACGTGATTGCACTTTTCCACCTGTGTATCTAGTCATCAGAGGAGCTTCAGCTGCTTCTTCAAAAACCTTAACATTTACACCTAAAAATTTTCGGTACCATTTCCAAATTTCTTGAACATTTGGAACTCCGATTCCCATTTGTTGTATCCCACAGATAATTTTTTCCATTGTTGAACTAATATGTTGTTGCAAATATAACGAGGATTTTCAATTTAGAAATTCCATTCTCAAATGATCATCATCTAAATGCCCGATCATTGAAAATCACATAACCGTAACTGATTTGGAAGGCAATCGGTGAACTTTGTTTTGGAAAGTAATTCACAGTTGCACGAATTGGACCAAAATAAGAATGGTAGATTGCAGAAGCTGATGCCATGATTGTTTGGTCTTTGAATGGTTTTGAATAGCCGAAAGCCCCGGTAGTAGGATTATTAACTAAACTGAGGAATGGTTGATAATAATAGGTATCCAGACGGAGATCAAGTTTTTTTTCAATAGTGAAAATGACATTAATACCTGTTCCTACGAATTGTGGTGATCGATATTCTCGCAGAAAATAAGTTTCTGCATCTGGTACAGGGGAAAATGAAGAAAGTGCTAAAAGCGTTGCAGTATAGTTGTAATATAAAGACTGACTGTTCATCACCCCCTTAGCATAGATGCCTATATGGAAATATGGTTTGTCAATGATAAATGTTTGAAATTCGGCATTTAAATTAATCCATGTATGATGTTGGTGAATGTCAAAGGAAGTGGCTGAATTTGTTGTTCCACTGACTGTATGTTCATTTCCGTTTACATACCTTGCTTTGAAGGAGAAGTAATGACCTCTCGAAGCAAATTGTTTTCTGTTCAATGAATTTTTAAGAAATTGCCAGCTAAGCGAACTTCCATTGAAAAAGGTTTTGTCGGTCGTGTCCTTTATCGTAAAATTTACAGTTTGATAGTAGTCATCCTCAAGATTAAAAGCTCTGAAATCGAATATGCTTTTGGTAGTATTACCTATCGGATGATTCAATTTTAATCCGTAATAAATTTCGTTTTGAATCAAAAAAGAAGGCTTCACTTCTTCGAAGAATGTGGCGAAATTGTGAAAATAATCCCACCGATTCATTACGAAATAGGAAGTAACAGATACAGGATATCGGGAAGGAATTTCAACGTTTAATTCCGTTTTTAAAGAACCATAAAATTTTCCAAAGTAGGATTCAGCTCGGATTGAAGAGGCTGTCTTGCCAAGCTTTCGATAAGAAAGGCCTAAATATCCTGTGTTTACGGCTCTCGAAGAGTAGTGACCACCAACATCTAGTTTAAATTCTTTCGCTTTTCGAATGTCCAAGTTCAGCTGATAGGTACTATCTGACTTTTTGGATAATGTTGGAAAAATATAGTCGATTTGATTGGCAGTATACAGCCTGTAATATCTTTTTTCAATTTGATTTGTAGTTAATATTTTCTCTCTTTTTGGATTAAACATCGATTTTTGAGCGTAGATGATACTCTCGTTTTTGTTAGTTGTTGTTGAAATAGATTCAATAGATAGTGGAGCAACTTTTGCTCTGAATGCTTGTCTTTTTAAATCCAAATCTTCTTTTGATACTT
>CAIUKX010000165.1 GCA_903899795.1 uncultured Flavobacteriales bacterium | reverse complement strand
TTGATTGATCAAGAGAAACCGGTAATTCCGGGTGTTAATTATTCTCCCGATGCAACGATCAAAGATTCTCAAGGTGCATTTCATGAAAAGAAAAAGAAAAATACGAAAGTCAACCTGGGAGGATCTTATAAAATTGAGATCAAGAAGAAATATAAAAAACCGAAAACGAGAGGACAGAAGAAGTAATTTTGAATGTTTAATGTTGAGTTTTTAATTAGTTCAGTCATGTGCATTCAACATTCAAAATTAGATCACATTCCTATTTCCAGCAGTCCTGTTGTATTAATGCGAAGCGTTAAAGTAGCATCGTTGGGATAAATACCCTGCATTCTAATTTGATTGATATTTCCCTTCAGTGTCACTCCCTGATCAAGCGTTGTATTCAATTGCTTTTCGACCATTTGTTTTACACTTTTTAAATGAGGTTGTAAATCAAGTGTGGAGTACTTTCTCAATGCTTCCGTGATTTTATCGCTAAAAAGCCATTTCGCAGATTTTAAAAGAGCACTTTTTGATTTTAAGTCAAAAGTTAAATCAGGAAAAGAGATCAATTGTTTTTCCTGATCGAAGCGAGGTGTTCCCATTAAGAAAAAAGTCCCTTTCTTTTTCCCGGAAAAATCGATCTTCAAACTTACTTGCTGATTGGAAGCACCGTAAATTGAGATTTTATCAAAAATGACTTTCTTGCCTTTGAGATCAACTTCTTTTCCTTTTAGTTCTTGAGTTAGTATGTTACTCAAAGAATCATACGTTGATATGATATCTAAAGTAATATTGAATCCATTTGAATCTGGTACATCTGATAATTTGGGAAGTTTCATTGGTTTCACAGCTTCTTTTGAAGTGGTGATTTTTGGATTTAGTCCCAATGCTAAATTTGCAGTTGCGTAATTGCCATTGAATTTTAAGTCGTCGAAGCCAATTTTACTTGGGTTGGTGATCAAATAACCATACTTTCCTAATGAAATTGGTTGTGCCATTACCTGCCATGCTTTTTCGGCTTGACTTTTAAGATCTACATTTCCGATTTGTTTATCGATATCGTTTTCCAAACCTTTTAATACTTTTGTTACTTCCGTTTTCAAAGTTGCTGTGGCATCGTATTGAAACACTGTGATTTTACAGGGATCAACTGTATTAAAAGTCTTGAGATCGGTATTTGCTTTTAGTTTAAAATCAGGTGTGATAGAGATATCAGTTTTGTATCCGACTTCAACTTTTCTCATTGCCTCGCCATTCGCTCCGCAACTTACATACACCCGTGGTACTACGCAATTTTTTTCGTCACTGAATAAGTCCGTGCATTTTGGACAATAATTCAGTTTTAATGCATATTTACCATCGACATCAAAAAAGATTGAATTACCGGAACCTTTGAAGGCGATTGGATCACGTTGAAATTCGTAGGAGAAAGATACCCCTTCACAATTTTCTTGCTTTCCTTTGAACTTTGTGGGGATAGATTTATCTGTTTCTTTGAAATAAGGTGTTAAATTAATTTTTACAGGTACTACGACTGTGGATGAAGGTTGAGTAAGAATAGGCGTAGTTTTTACAATGATTTCAGGAGCATCCGGCTGGATCGATCCGCAGGAAATCAATAGAAAAGTCAGGAATAAGGCAGTGAACAATTTCATACGATATCAATTTTGCCCACAAATGTAGACAAAAAGAATTGAGTGAAAGTTGGATGAATCTATTTTTTATTGGATCCAAAACCTAACCCAAGTCAGTATTTACCAATGTAATCTGTAGTTTGGTTTAATTTAATTTCCCAGGATAGACAAGGTTAAATGTTGGGATGAATACTTGAAAGACTTCGTCAGTGATTTTATTTTTGAAAGTGTAAAATCCTTTCATTTGTCCAACTTCTGAAGCAAGTTCACATCCACTAACGTAAAAGTAAGATTGTCCTGGTTTTAAAACTGGTTTTTCGCCCACAACTCCTTCGCCACTTACAAAATTGGGTTCATTGAGTGAATCAAAAATGTACCAATCGCGGTGTAAAAGCTGAACTGTGTTTTCGTTGTTGTTTTCGATTACGATACGGTAGTTAAAGAAAAAAATATTTTCGTTGACCTTTGAAAGATCAGCTCTAAACTCTGTTGAAACGCTTATTTTAACTCCTTCGGTTGTGATTGTTTTCATAAAGTAGTGCTTTTAGCTTTGTCATTAAAAGTAATTCATTTCTTTTTCACTCGCAAGCAATTGTTGAAAAAATAATTCATTCAAAAAGGGACGTTAAAATTCTTTTTGTTTACTAAAGCGGTATAGTATAAATATATGATGCTAGATAGATGGATTTTGTAGATTTTATTGCTAACTTTCGGCACTAATTTATTACGCTAGACAATGAAAAAAATTCTACTACTGTTAACCTTTTTGGGTTCATTTCACGCTTTTTTTGCACAAATAACCTTTTCAGCAAATACTTCTGGTGATTTGCAGGTTCTCAAAAAAGCATTGTTGTCAAACAAAGGAATTCCTGATAAAACATTAGAGACACATTTTCCAATCTATAAAATAAATGGGAATTATTTTTTGTCAGTATTATGTAAAGTTACTCCTTCTTTTACTACTGATGAGGCTAAACAAAAAGGTATTTTGTTCGGTTCCCGAATTCAGGATATTGTTTCGTTAAAACTACCATTATCTAATTTAGAAGAAGCGTTGACGGTATCAGGTGTAAGTTATCTTGAAATAGCACAAAAAGTTAAACCGATGTTGGATAAAGCGGTGAAAGATGTTCGTGCTGATTCGGTTCAATATGGATATGGTTTACCTCAAAGTTATACCGGAAAAAATGTATTGATCGGAATCACGGATTGGGGATTCGATTACACACATCCGATGTTTTACGATACATTAATGGGACAATCACGTGTATTGGCCGCATGGGATCAATATAAAACGTCAGGACCAGCCCCTTCAGGTTTTTCGTATGGTACAGAATATAATACGTCTTTAGAACTTCAAACTGCCCAGTCCGATACTGTGAATGTATATAGTTATGCGACACACGGCTCTCATGTTGCTGGTATTTCCGGTGGTGCTGGAGCAGGAACTGTCTACAGGGGTGTAGGATTTGATGCTCAATATTTATTTACGACATTTTTGGTTGATAATGCATCTGTTTTGGATGCCTACGCATGGATGTATCAAAAATCACTGAGTGAAGGAAAAAGATTGGTGATAAATCAAAGTTGGGGCTTGTATTTCATGGGAACTCTGGATGGACACTCATTATTGAGCCAAGCGTTGGATAATTATTCACACATGGGAGTTGTATTCTGTGTTTCTGCTGGAAATAATGGAGATGTGCTTTTTCATATCAAGCATTCTTTTACAGGCGAAACGATTAAATCAAGAATTTCATTCAATTCATATACAAGTCCGACAACGATGTGGGGACAAAGCATATCCATGTGGGGAGAAGTAGGTAATTCTTTTTCTGCGGGTTTAATCGTATCGAATTCAAGTAATGTTCAACAAGCACAGACTCCAATGTATTCAACTGCTACAACAACGAGTTATATTGATTCGATGATGGTCGTTGGTCAGGATACTATTTTCTTCAATATCTCGGCGGATAACAGTTATCCTTTGAACGGTAGGCCTCAAATGCGTTTGCGTGTAAAATGTGTGAATACAAGTTTGAAAATAGTATTAAAATCAACTGCGACTACCGGGACAGTTCATTACTGGAATATTGCTGAATTGACGGATGATGTTGGTAACTGGGGATTACCATTTTCTTCATTGGGAACAGGTTATTTGACTGGTGATGCAAATTATGGAATCGGTGAACCAGCCTGTGCGAACAGCGTAATCAGCGTTGCGGCGTATTCTTCAGAATATCATACAACTTCAGGAACATTAACAGGTGGTACAATAGCGAGTTTTTCAAGTTTTGGTCCTACTTTGGATGAACGCGTAAAACCTGATATTTCTGCACCAGGAGTTAATGTCGGATCCTCTATTTCGTCGTTTACAGACAATGCATATACTTTATTGACATCAGTTGTTTTCAATGGCAGAACTTATCCTTTTGCTCGTTTTTCAGGAACATCGATGTCGGGACCAATGGTAACAGGAGTTGTTACTTTGATTTTGGAAGCAAATCCACAGTTATCGACCGAGCAGGTAAAACAGATCATTATGGAAACTGCAAGAATAGATAACAATACTGGAGTTATTCCTGCCGGGGGAAGTTTACGTTGGGGAATGGGGAAAATCAATGCGTATCATGCAGTTCAATTAGCTTTACAAACCCAAGGTTTGGGTATGAATGAAATTTCGAAATCTCTTCCGCTTTTGATTTATCCGAATCCGACCAAGGATAAATTATTCATTCATTCTACAGTGCAAATTCCTGCTTCCCTAGAGTTAATGACGTTGGATGGAAAAAGAACACGTTTGGCTTTACAAATGGATAATAGCATTGATGTTTCTTATCTTCAAAGCGGGATGTATTTTATCAATGTTGAAATAAACGGGAATTCAGGGACCTTTTCTTTTGTAAAAGAATAATTGTCTTCTGGACGTTTAGGATTTCATCTATCGAGCTTTGTTCGTATTTTTGTTTCGGACAGATGATTGAATTATTGAGATGGAGATTGAACAAATTACTTCTGAAAATATTATAAGAGTTCAGCAAATCGCACGAGAAACGTGGGCGGATACGTATGGAGAAATTCTTTCCCCAGAACAATTACAATTTATGTGGGAATGGATGTACAATCTGGAGACTTTGCGCCAGCAAGTGGAAGGTGAACATCTCTATTATATTTTGAAGAATGAAGGTGTCGATTTAGGATTTATCGGTGTTCAACCGCATTACCCGAATTTTGAAGAAACAAAACTTCATAAGATTTATATTTTGCCTACAGCTCAAGGGAAAGGTGTGGGGAGAATTTTGATCGATCAGGCATTAAATGTTGCTAAAGAATTTCAAAGTTCAAGGTTAATGCTTAATGTGAATCGTTTTAATAAAGCGAAAGATTTTTATTTGCGATTGGGATTTGAAATTATCAAAGAAGAAGATATTGATATAGGACATGGGTATCTGATGGAAGATTACGTCATGCAGAAAATTGTATAAAAAAATCCCATCCACAACTCATTGCGGACGGGATTCTAATTTCGAATGAAATTATCTTTTAGTTTAGAGTAATAGTATGTGGTGTTCCGTTTATAGTAACGACAGCCTGGTCGTCACAAGTACCGCTTCCGAAATCAACAACTCTGGCTGGGTGACTACCAGGAGTGATAGAAATAACTCCGCTTTCAAACCAATGACAGTTTAATGCTCTTTTCAAAGCTGTGTTGATTACTGCTGTGTAATTAGTGGTCCCGGATGATGTTGTTTTAGTTCCATTTGCACTTCCTGTCAAAAGATATACATCATCTGTCCATACCAATGTTGAGTATCCTTCAATCCATTCACGAGTACGTGTAGAAACTTGTGTGATTACATCTCCATTTGCTTTGGTTACTTGTCCATTGATATGGATTGTGTATGTAATATTGCCTGCCGTATTGAAGCCATTGTTTGTAACTGTTTTTGTTCCTTCAACGTGATTGTCATTTACGTAATAGTTATCGAATGTGATTGTGTGTGTTGAATTTGCATCCCTGTAGTGACCTGTATAGGTCACAATGATTTGACCTCGTCTGTTCTTACCATCGTTGCAAGTGCAGTTTGCTGTCCCGAAATCAATTGTCAAGATATGTGGCGTAACAGTTGTATCGTTCGTGATTGTTGCACAACTTGATTTTTCTGAAGCAACATTGATTTTACCATTTCCGTCGTACGTTGGTGAATAAAAAACCAATGTTCCAGTCGAAGCTTGATCAGCAATATTGTGTACATCGTTAAATGTAGCGTCAGCTAAGTGTTGATCAGAAGCTATGCTTGTATCAGTTTCATTTGTGTTTTTCTTTTTGCATGAGAATGCACTTAATCCGATGATTGCAGCTCCGAAGATATAAACCAATCCTTTTCCTTTAGTTTTCATGTTATTAGATTTTATTGTTTATGTATTATTTTTTTATACTTCTATTTGTTTCTTTTAATAAGACTGAGCAAAATAACAAAGGTTTAATCGAAACATAAAAAAAAGTTTGTTAATTTTTTTA
>CAIUKX010000164.1 GCA_903899795.1 uncultured Flavobacteriales bacterium | reverse complement strand
TCACATACAAGATAACATGTTGTTGGTTCATTTTGATTCAATACAGATTCAATTGCATTCCGAACCGTAGGTGATCCTGTGGTCGGTATAATCACGGTCGCTTTATTCATAATTATCCTCTAGTTAATTCAAGTATACTTTGTTAAAGCCATTATGTAACTTTAATAAATGGAGCACTATTTTTTGTATTTGAGAGTGCATAACCCAAAGCGCCTTGTATGAAAGAATCTCTCTTTTTGTCGGTAGTTGACTTTAATATATCAATCAACTTAACGCCTAAAAACTTTGAATACAATTTATCAGCAGAAGTTTCTTTGGATTGTGCTGTGGACATAAACGAAGCTTCGGACATACCAGGTTCTGCATACTTAGAAAAAGTTTTATATAACTCTTTAATCATCTTCTCATCTTTGGATCTAGCCAAAGCAATGACCGATTGTTGATTTGGTAATTCTTCTAAACCCAAATCTTTTAAAATCAAATTGATTGGTCCATAAGCAATCTTACCGTATTTGGCCACAGATCCAATAAGTTCACCTTGCCATCCAGATAAATCGGCAAATGAACGCAATTGCATTTCAATTTCATCTTCGCCTTTACCGTAAAGATATACGTCTTTGGAAGATAGTATGTTTGAATCTTTCTTTTCAGCTTTAACTCTAAAACCATTCCATACCATGGGTTCTCTTTTTTCACCAATATTATAGTTTGTTTGGTGAATAGTGTTCATTGTTTTCTTCAATGAAATACCAATCAAGTTTCTATCTTTTAAGGCATTTAATAAATCACGGTTTAAACAATCTAAAGTTTGACATTCTGAAATATCTAATTTAAAACCTTTTTTAATTACCCAAATATCAGCTGGTGACCATTTGTTAATATTTGCAAATGGAGTTTCCATTTTCTTGTTGAGTTCAGAAAACTTCTTGTTAATCATATCAACAAGATCCGAACCACGATGGAAAATATAATCACCTCTTTTAAAGAGTCCATTAACTAAAAACTCAGCACACCTTTCGTAGTGTTTCAGCCATGATTCATCGGTTTGTGAAATCATGTTTTTATCCGATTCGTCTACGACATAAAGATCCTTAACATCTTTATAATATTTTATGACTGCATTTTTATCAGCTACACCATATTCTTTATATACAGCGCACCACAAACAAACAGAAGATTCATTCATCTTGGTATTTTCTGCACCAGCACCAGAACCACCACCTCCACCAAGTTCTTTACTTTTGGATATTTTATTTAAGTTGTATGATTTATTGTTTTTATCCTTTAAGACAATAGAATTATAACCTTTGTTATCACCAGGAATTAGTGCTGATATTTTATCATAGACAGATTTTTCAAATTTAAACACAACAGGAGAACCACTCGACATTTCAAATGCTTCTTCATTTTTATATTTGTTTAAAATAATCATTTTGCGGTCAGGCCTAGAACCTGTTGATTCTTTAAAAAAGTCTGCTGCTGATAATGCACCCATTAAAATCTCCCTAATAATGAACTATTTATCTGATAATTTGGATGTCTTTTCCAGAAGTCCAAACCTCCAACTCAAACCTTAATCTACCATCAGCCTTGAGAGACTCATAACGATTACGTGCCTTAGTCTTCCACCATTTTACTACATTTTCCAATTCAAATTTATCATAATTCTCTTTATCTTTAATAAGTGTATCGGTTTTACAACAAATGTAATCAACATAGTTACTAAAACCATAGTTGGAGGTATAGTATCGTTT
>CAIUKX010000163.1 GCA_903899795.1 uncultured Flavobacteriales bacterium | reverse complement strand
TTTGTCTATGAGTGGTGTCAGCGGTTTACAGGATATTTATTACGAAGATTATTATTTTGGAAGAACCAACCAGGGTGGACTCTGGGGGAATCAACGAAATGCTGATATAGGAGGCTTCAAAACCACAAATAATTTCGGAACTACTTCTTTCTGGATGGCTACTTCTAATTTATATTTCCAACTGCCGATTAAATACAACATTTTTGGAATATTTGCTGATGGAGGAATGTTTTCGAAAGACGGTAAATCAACTGTTACAGCTTTCAATACAGGTCTAGGAATTCGTTTTGGAAAAATATTTGGACTATATCTGCCACTTTATCAAAGTGCGAATATGGGTAATTTATTTAGTAGTAATTATGCTAGAAATATTCGTTTTACATTGAAATTGAATGTGGTCAATAAAGGACTTAAGATCTCAGGATTGAACTGATTTTAAATTATATATGAAGTGCAATGGGGTTACTGTTTTAGTAATCCCTTTTTTATGTTTTAACAAAAAAATAACATTTGGCTTTGGAATTAACAATTTCAAAAAAAAAAATAGAATTACCTTGCGCCCTTTTAGTGAAATATATTTACCATGATGATAAAATCCAAATCAGCTTTATTTCTTCTATCACTAATAGCTTCGATATACGTAACCGCACAAACAACAGTTCCTCAGGATTCAGTGAAACTCCCCTTTGCAATTGCGAAGGAAAAACAACTTTCGGATGAAGATTTAGCTGAGAAAAAAGAAGGTGTATATGTTACTGGTGTTCCGGATATCAGTTCAGATCCTGTTAACGGTTTTGGAATCGGAGTGGAAGGAAGTGTATTTTTCAATGGAAAAAAGTCAGATCCCTTTTTCAAATTCACACCCTATCGTGCAAAATTAGATGTGGCAGTTTTTGTTACAACCCGCCAGCAGAAAGAAATTAAAATGGCGATAGATGTTCCTTATATCCTAAACACAAAGTGGAGATTGAGAGGGGAATTGGCGTATGAGATTAATCCTAATTTATTGTATTTCGGGATCAATGAAAAAGAAACCAATTCAGGTTTGAGTTATTATCCGAATGGAGACAGTTCGCAATCGATGGTGAACAACGGACATTATTCGAACTATGAAAATTCATTGAAAGGTGCGAACAAATTTTACAATACCTATACAAAGAAAGAAGCTGTTTTGAACATCAGTATGGAACGATCCTACGATGAAGGGAGAATTCGTTTATTAGCTGGCTATGAAATTGCGAAATTGACCTTGTCTTCCTTTGCAGGAAACTCTTTGTTGCAAAGTGATTACAATAAGGGACTGATCAAAGGTGTTGGAAACAATTTAGTGTCTTTTGTTCAGGTTGGATTTATCTATGATACCCGTGACTTGGAAGGAGATCCGTCGAAAGGAGCTTTTGGAGAATTGACCAATGAGTTATCGTTGAAAGCTTTGGGATCACAATATAATTTCAATAAAACCTTTGCTCACTTTAATGTGTACAGGAGATTATTACCCGGAACTTTCAAAAAATTAATTTTCGCTGCTCGTTTTGCAGTAGGTTATACAGCTTTGGATGCGCCTTATTATGAATACCAGGATCAATGGACATCGGAAGGAAGTATCGAAGGTTTAGGTGGAGGACAAACCTTGAGAGGTTATAAACAAAGTCGCTTCTTATCGAGAGTGATGCAATTCAATAATTTCGAACTTCGTTACCGTTTTGCAGAGACCAAGATTTTGAAACAACATTTAGCATTTAGTGCAGTACCTTTTTGTGATGTTGGAGGAGTTTGGGATTCAGGGAAAACACTTCTATCTAAAAACGTGAACAATTTACGTGTGAACGAAGGTTTGGGACTTCGAATTGCTTGGAATGTGAATACCATTTTACGTTTTGATTATGCAATTTCGAAAGAAGA
>CAIUKX010000162.1 GCA_903899795.1 uncultured Flavobacteriales bacterium | reverse complement strand
CTGACTTTTGAAGTTTAGTTCCATTAGATAAAAATTCAGTAATTGACTCAAATGATAATTGTGGTTGGTATTCATCCAATTTCACCCCCAACAAATACAATAACAAACCTTCTACCGTAAAACTCATATTTAGTATTATATCTTTGTGATACCTACTTACCCATCCCAAATTCAACAAGCGATGATACGGTCCACTAATGTTATCTGTAAGTATAAATTCTCGAAGTAACTCATTATTTAATACCTCCTCCAACTCAATTTCATTTTCGCCTTTCTCCCAAATAGCATCCGCAAAAGCACGCATAAACTTTTGTTCATGTTCTGAAAATGTAGAAAACCAATCCTTCCAAATATGCAAATGTTTTGTTCCTTTGTTCGGCAGCTTTTTTCCTTGGTAGGTTTCCAAAAAAATGCGTAAGACCAATGGATTGTTGATTTGTAAATACAATCCTCGATCGAATGTTGCAAGGTCATTAAACGAAAACAAAGGTTTAAAACGTGCCTTTTCTTTTTTTATATAAGCATCCCAAGCCCCTTCCATTTCTATCATATCCATTGGAGTTAGCCAAAAAACATGTGAAGCTAAACCTTGTTCTCTATCACGTTCTTTGCTATCACTGTAGATGAATTGTTCTTGCTCATCTAATAATTCGTACCGTTCCAAATCCGCTTTGGAGTTTGCACGATTTGTAAGCACAAATTTTAAACTACCCGGTTCAAAAAGTGTTGAAATTTCCAGGATTTCAGACCAAATCGCTTCTGCATTACTCGCTTCATTTAATCCGTCTATATTAATAAAAGTGGGTTTTGCCTGAGTCCCTGCAATGTTTTTGTATTCTTTCAGATCAATAGTATCATTCAAATTCAACTGATAGGCAATTTGTTCTTTTAAGGAACTTTTCTCCATACGCGCAGCACGTATGAATAAACTTGGTAGTTGTCGTTCGGCATATTGCTTTTGAATTTCGACCAATAAATTCGTTTTACCACTACCCGCTTCTGCTGCTATAAAAAAGATATTTGCTCTGGCACCAATCCATTCACGCAATTTAATTTCTATCGTTTCTCGGTGTTGGTAAATCCCTTCTATGACTTTCTTTTCTTGAATTAAAGTATCAAGTACCAACTTATTTTCTTCTTCGATTCGTGTTAAGAAAACTTCTTTTGTAAATGTTTCTGGAGAAAATGAAGTTTCCTTCTGTTTGTTTCGTAATAGCAAATTTAATTTATCAAGAATGACACCTGAAGTTTGTTTTTCAGAACCTTCAGGACTAAAAAACTTAATGGTTTTACCCGTAAAAGATTCATAACTTAACACTTGTTCTTTATCTTCTTTCGCTAAAGCTAATGCCCCAGGAACGATGAAAAAAGGTAAAATTTCAAACGCTTCCCCTTGTTTGTTTTCAATCCATATACTTCCATCGAAACGATGAGCCGATTTGCTTTCTTTTAATTCATACCCTTGAAGTAAATAAGTTTCTCCGTGTTCTCTTTTCAACATCGGATATTCTTTGGCAAACGATAACTGTTCCAACAAGGTTTTAAATACAGGGAAATATTCCTCCCATAAATGTTGCGAAGCTTGATCGTCTAGAGTCAAACCGTGACCTAAGTAACGATTTCTAAAATTGATTAGTAAACCAATTGCCGTTGTTTCTTGCTTTTTTAATTGAGCATCTCCATTCGAATCAATGTATTCAATTTCTCCTTTATATAACTTTCGTTTGGGACCAGTTTCAATTGTTTCATAATATGCAAGCAATTCTGGGTAGAAAAATGTATGATTTTCTTCTTTTAAAAAAGTGATACACTCCCGAATAAAAGCATTCCAAGAACCAAAAGAAGGTTGTGCTAAATTCTTTTGAAACGCATCGACCATTCTTCTGTTTTTTAAGTCACTGTTAAAAAATTCAGAGGCAGTCAGTAATCCTAAATATTTGAGGTAATTCAGAAAGGTGTCTTTTAATAAATTAATCTTCGTCCAGGCATGTTTTTCTTCCAAAGTACGTTTTAATGGATATGCAATGACATAAGGTAAAGATTCTAATAAACTTTGATCTTCAGGAGTAAGAATCGACTCTTGTGCTTGCAGTTCGAGTGGAACCTGACATACAGGACAATTCATTGCCACTGGAAATGTTGCTTTTGAAAGTGCAATTGCACAATTAGGTGTGGTACAAGTATAGAACATATGGAATAACTAATTAAAATTAGATTAATACAACAAATACATTTTCTCTTTCGATCTCCAACCTGCTCTATTTTGGTATTTCACAAAACAAATTTTTAAATCTGCTTGATTGGCATACTCTACGAAAAACACTTTTTTGTCTGCTTGGTTTGCATATTTTGTGAAAAACCACAAGCCTTCGTTTTTACCTACTTGATTTTCATACGATACTTTGTATACTAATAAATCTGCTTGATTTTCGTATTCCACAACAAAAACTTTAATATTTGCTTGATTAGCATAATCTACAGAAAATATTTTTTGAGCGAAGAAAGAATGCATCGCAAATATGAAACTTAAGCAGGCAAGTATTTTTTTTGTTTCCATAATTAATTTATTGTAAAAGCGTTTCGAATTTTTTATTCCATAAATATATACACGATAATACCTTGTCCAAATAACAATTTTGGATAATTTTGAACAAATTTTATCCATGAACTATTTTTTATCGCGTAGTATATTCATTAAAGCTTTAAGTATTGCTGTTGTGGTACTTGCAATTAAAAAGGGAGCAATTGATTTTCTGTATTATCACGGGATACATTTCACTGAATTAATCGAACTTTCAGACATTACCATTGTTTTTACAGGTGCTTTTTTTGTGTTTGGTCTATTGTTGGCTGCAACCATGACCGACTTTAAAGAAAGTGAGAAAATTCCAGGGGAAGTAGCGGCGAATTTAGAAGCAATTAAAGATTGGGTCTATTTAGCATTTAATGCACCAAGAACGAAAGGTTTACCCCTATCAGATGAACCTTTAGACAAATTGATGTTGCGCAATGAATTACTCCGATTAACCGATGGTATCATTGTGTGGTTATATAGTAATAAAAAAGATTCGAAAGAGATTTTCCCATTACTTAGAAGTGGAAATGAGATCGCTTATTATTTTGCAGAACGTGGCGTAGACAAAGAGGCAATCAAAGGGATACAAGAAAACACTAATGCAATGCGTAAACAATTAACTCGTGCTTATTCCATTTCCAGAAATAACTTCATCAAACCTGCGTATACTCTACTTAAAAGCATACTTGTCATCGTGTTTTTATTGTTAATTAGCACCAAGTTTAAAACAGTTACAGCAGATTGGTTTGTTACCACCGCAATTTCATTTTTACTTTCCTATTTGTATTTACTTATCGTAGGATTAGACGACCCTTTTAATATTTCAAATGGCGATACAGAAGTGGATTTAAAACCGATTGATCGCTTAAAACAACGTATTGAAAATGAGTTTCTTAAAGATTGATTTTGCTTATGAACTATTTCTTCCTTTTGTTGTTTATTTTATTCTTTCAAACGGTAACTTTTTCTCAAATT
>CAIUKX010000161.1 GCA_903899795.1 uncultured Flavobacteriales bacterium | reverse complement strand
GTTTGACCAGGGTTCAACCAGGGTTACTGTATATAATGTATATTTGCTTTATCTCTACTTCATGTAAAAGCTCTAGCATCTCAATATTACTATACTTAATTTAGTAATGTATATTAAGAAAAAAGACAAACGAGTTAATTACTGCACTGGCAAGTCATACAAAAGCAATTGCTCAAAAACTTTTTTAAACTACCCCATTCCCTCTTTCCATTTCATCAAAGTATATTTGGCAACCCCATTTTCTGTTTTAGATAAAAAACCAAATTCAAAACAAAATAAATACACTTCCCCTGATTCGTTCTTCCAGTAATGTGTAAAATATTTCGGCACAAATCCCAAAGCAATCAATTCATCCTTCAATAAAATCCGATCACCATTGATAAAATACTTTTTCAAAATGCTCCGGTTCTTTTTTAACTGCTGATCTATTTCACGGAATACATTCCCCTCTTTGGATTTATTATTATTATAGTGATACTTTGATTTACAGATGTTTGAACAAAAATTCTTATCCGATCTCCCCTCAACTTCTTTGCTGCATTCCAAACACTTATTCATACCATTAAACGTATAGTAAAAAAATTAATCGTTTATATAAACGGATAAAGTTACTGATAATTCATAAATATATTTTGAATAACCATTTTTATACCATACCGCAAAGCAGCCACGGAGTGAAAGGAACACAAAGAATAATTTTGATGTTTATAGTAGACTTGTTTTCCACGAAGCGATTATCAATTGCGCCTCGGCAAACCCTTTCGGGTACCCAAACTTCGTAAGATGCGACAGATATTTCTAGTGTCTGAGGACGTAGTCCGAGTTTAGAAATATCCGCATCGAGAAGCTTTTGGGTGAAAGGCTTTGGCAAGCGCTTGATTTTTGGTACTTTTCATCAAGGAAAAGTACGAAAGAAAAGTATTTGAATTAATATTTTGATTATTGATATTCGGGAAATATATGAGCTATTCAAAAAAATACTTGTGGTATCATAACGGATATTCATAAACATAAATACGATTAACATCATTTTCAAAATTCAACATTATCTTTATCCATTCAAATACTACAAAAAAGAACAAGCTATACTATGAAATATCTGAACGCGATTCTTCTCACATTTTATTCATTGAACATCTATTCTCAAATTGAGATTCCGACACTTGGCAATCATCCTGTGTTGAATGGTTATTCAACTGCAATCTCTGGAGAAAGTATCTCTTATTTTTCCATTTATCCCAATCATGCAAAAGAAGCCTTGCTGACGCGTTGTACAGATGGCAAGAAAAATATTGAATGGGAAACCTCTCCTTTAAAATATCAATCGAAAGAAGAATATGCTTATTTCAGCTGGATTGCAGCACATTCTACCGGAACAAGTAAAGGTGTACGAAATTTTAAACTCTACATCAACGATGAATTCATTTTGACGTTTACAACTTATCCGAACAATCACCCCAACTACTGGAAATTTTCGGGTAAAGACAGTACAGTATTTTTATTTGAAGAAAAAACCATCGATCAGTCCGGAGATGCACATGGACTTGCATACCTGCGTGTACCGACAGCCAAATACAAAAAAGGAAAACCACTGAAAATTAAAATTGTGGGCGATAATCAAAATAGTTTTGACTGGTACATGACTTTCAAATATACATTTGAAGAAAAGATTGAAGTGGAAGCACTCCCCTTTTTACTTAAAAATCAAAAAAATCACCAGCCTCTTTCATTTACAGTACTACATTATGGAAAACCAGAATTATTAACTGTTACCATCAATGGAGAAGCTCAGAAACCGGTTACAGTAGAAAACGGAATCAATCAATTTGAATTCCCTGTAAAAGCGACCGATATAGCTACCACCATTCCTGTAAAAGCGGTGGTCGGAAAAGCCCATTCTTTTGATACAAAAGTTACCCTTACCCCGATTATTCCCCGTGAAATTCACCTGATCCATCATTCTCACACCGACATTGGCTATTCTCATATTCAGGAAGAAGTCGAACAAATACACATCGCTAATATTCGTAAAGCTTTGGTGATGATTGAAAAAACGAAAAACTATCCTTCGGGCGCACAGTTTATTTGGAACATCGAATCCTTATGGGCGGTAGAAAATTTCTTAAAAGTGACTTCCGACGATGAAAAAAATCATTTCTTCGAAGCAGTCAAAAACAAACAAATTGGATTATCTGCTCTATATGCTAATATTTTGACGGGATTATGTTCCGCAGACGAAATCAATTGGATCACTGAATATTCGGATTTCCTCCAAAAAAAATATGGGCTCACTATCGAATCGGCAATGATGTCCGATATCCCGGGAATGAGCTGGTCCATGGTACATTCACTGGCAGAAAAGAAAGTCCGGTATTTTTCCTATGGCCCAAACTACGTTGAAAGTTTACCCGATAAAGGAGATCGAATCGGTTCAACACTCCGTGATCAAGGTGATAAACCATTTTGGTGGAAATCACCGACTGGAGTTGACAGTATTTTAATGTGGGCAGCCGGAAAAGGATATTCTTCCTGGCATGGTTATACCACAAAATCAGTAGCGGAAAGAGGTGATAAAAAAATTGCTGCTTACCTGAATGAATTGGCTAATAATCGATATCCCTATTCCATGATTCAATGGAGATACAACATTGTGGCTGATAATGGTCCCATTGACACTGGAATCTGCGATTATGTGAAGCAATGGAACGAAAAGTATGAATCTCCGCAACTCCTACTTTCCAATGTAACCGATCTTTTCCGAAAATTTGAAGCTAAATATGGAAAAACACTTCCTGCTTTTTCGGGCGACTTCACTCCCTACTGGGAAGATGGTGCTTATTCAACCGCTGTTGAAGAAACCGAAAACAGATTACTTAGTCAGCAAATTACACAGTTTGAAAAAATTGCCCTGCAGCAAAAAATAACCCTAGATCCAGTTCTTGTCTCCAAAGCAAAAAGAGCTGTTTTACTCTTCCATGAGCATACCTGGGGTGCCTGGAACAGTATTTCAGAACCTGACAATCCATTTACCATTCACCAATGGAAATACAAAAAGAACTTTTTAGATTCGGCAAAAGCTTACGTTTCGCAAATTGAATCAGTTCTTTTCCCTAAAATTTCTAAAATCAATTCGCTTGTTGTTGTTAATTCGCTACCATGGGAGCGTACAGAATACGTGGAAATGAATTGGCCAAAACATTTCGAAGGAAATATTCTTTTGGATGAAGCTGGTAATAAAATACCTGTGCAACGAATGGCGAATGGAAAATTAGCATTCATGGTTTCCAATATTCCGGGAAATAGTAAAAAAGTATACAAATTCACAACGGAAAGTTATCCGGAAAATACAGCGACGACAATGACAGACTTTCTAAACTTCACACTTGACCCCTATTCAGGAGCACTCAGTCATTTGAAAGCGCTGGGCAGAGAATGGGTGAATACAAATCCATACAAAGGTATTGGACAAACCATAT
>CAIUKX010000160.1 GCA_903899795.1 uncultured Flavobacteriales bacterium | reverse complement strand
TGGAAAAAAAGTTTTAGGTTTTGATAAAGTCTCAGGTCATGTTGGAATTAAAACAGCTTTGGAATTATTTAGAAAGGAAGGAGATTTAGATGTTGAAGCTAATTTTTTGCTTTCTGATTAATTTGCTTAATCATACCAATATTTTAGCAAGTAATACATCTTCGTTGTCGATCGCTTCAATAGGTTCAGTTTTGAAAAAATCGGAAAGAATCATTGGGATACATTTCTTTAATCCTGCACCATTGATGCCTTTGGTTGAAATTATCCCATCAGTACAAACCTCAGAAGCGACTTTAACTCTTTCAAAAGCCTTGATCGATAGTTGGTGTAAGGTAACTGTTTTGACAAAAGATACACCTGGATTTATTGTAAACAGGGTTGCTCGTCCATTTTATGGGGAAGCTTTGAGAATCTATGAAGAAGGGATTGCTGATTTTGCAACAATAGATTGGGCAATGACAACTTTGGGAGGTTTTAAAATGGGGCCATTCACACTAATGGATTATATTGGTAACGATGTGAATTATGCTGTGACAGAATCAGTATTTGAAGCATTTTATTACGATCCTAGATTTAAACCTTCATTTACTCAAAAACGTCATGCTGAAGCTGGATTTTTAGGAAGAAAATCGGGGAGAGGGTATTACAATTATGCAGAAGGTGTTGAATTGCCAAAAGCAAAAGAAGATTTGGTATTAGGTCAGCAGATTTTCGAACGGATTATTGTAATGCTTATCAATGAGGCTTTTGATGCGTTGTTTCTTAATGTTGCTTCACGTGAAGCGATTGATTTGGCGATGACAAAAGGTGTGAATTATCCTAAAGGGTTACTCCAATGGGCTGATGAAATCGGTTTGGAAAAAGTGCTGAATAAGTTAGAAGAATTATTTACGGAATATGGTGAAGATAGATATCGACCGAATCCACTGCTGAAAAGAAAAGTTCGAGAAATGCAGGGAGTTAATAAATAGATTTGAAAAGAGGTGATGAGCCTCTTTTTTGTTTATCCGTCTAGTGTTATTAAATTCATTGTGTCTGATTCAAGGACCAAAATCATTTCTTAAAGTATTTTGTTACCTTATTAATATACCATTCATCTTTCTTTTTCATGTAGGGATAAATGGGGTCGACTATAAAATCAGGAATTTTTATTGATTGTGAATCTGAATTTTCAGCAAGCGTTGATTTGAACGTATTTGGATTCACGAAGAGAACAAATTTTGAGTTGGGTAATAGTACTTTTAGCGTACCGGCATTTCCCGTATAGAAGCTTCCACCAGCAGTGTGGCCGGCAATTTGTGCATTTACTTGCATTTTCAGGTTACATGCAAGTATGGATGCAGCTGAAAAAGTGGCTTCATCTGTGATGACAATGATTTTTCCTTTGTAAATAAGTTTGTCATCAACCTTGTCTGTATAAATTGAACCGTCAAAAGCTGGGTTTTTCCTTTTCCTATACTTGAACAAATGTGTCAATAAGCGGTGATTCATGTAAAACTTATTGTGTTTTTTAATATGGCGGTTTTCAAACATTTTTTTGGGTTTACTAACAACGTACCTTCCAACCTTGATATTTGCCCCAACAAAGTAGCGCATCAGTGAAAATTGCATTTGTCCACCAGTATTTCCTCTCAAATCGACAATTAAGTATTTTATTTTTTTCTTGTGAAGTGACTCAAACGATTTTTCCAAAAACTCTTCATATTTTCTGCCTTTGCATTCCGCGAATGAAATAAATTTAAACAGTCCGTATTTACCTTTTACGATCGAAAACTTACCTATATCTTTACTGTTTTTATTTGTTTTTTCAGTATAATCTTCAATACGTTTGTTGATACTTTTTACGGGAGGATATCCATTGTACAAATAGATCTGGCTGGTATCTTTTTTTGAGATATATACTATTTGAGTAGAATCTTTGTGTTCGGGAAATGCTAAGTATCTGTAAAACTCAAATAGTTGTGCTACATAGTAATATTTGAATTCGATTCCGTTTTCATCGGAAGATACATAGTTTGAAATACCTTCCATCATTTGAGGAACTGTTTTCCCATCGATTGAAAAAATTTCACAGTCTGGTGGAATGTTAGCTTTTTGCTGGCGTGGCGTTTTGCCGTGGTTGACAATTTTTTTGTCTTCATCCACGATTTTTTTTGAGAATAATTTTTGTCCAATCAAGTAATAGTCGATCGGAAGCGCATTTTTTTCCTGAACCCATTCTTTCAAAGGTTTTTTAGAAACCTGAAGTTGAGTGTGCCCGCATTGGATTTTAGCGGTTGTCGCACTGAAAAGTTTAAACTGTTCAATTGACGACTTTTCTTCCTGTAAATTTTCTTCAAGTCGTTCAAAATAAAATTCCATACTATCAATAGGTGTATGGATATCGAGAATTCCTTCCTTTGCTCGGATAGTTTCCAGAAAAACGGCAAGATCCTTTTGTTGTTTACGAATGGTTGTATTGCTGGATGAAGCACTAAGTAATAAGATGGAAGTAATGATTAAATTGATGAATGAGAAACGCATGTAAAGATGATTTATATTTTGAAAAATGAGTGAGAGGTTTGCTGATAAATTAAATAGAAAACTAGAACAAATTTAACTCGAATTAGTGAATGTTAATATCTTTCATTTTGTTAAATAATCGCTAAAAACCTAAAAATAAGTTATTCTATTGTTTTTCAAATACTTAACATGTTTCTGATCAATTGATCTAAATTCTTGAAAAAAGATACTCACATAAAATTGTGAAAAAAACTTCTTTTTTTAGAAAAAGCATAGGTTTCTAAAATAAATCTCCTATCTTTGCGCTCCCAAAATGTGTTTGGGGGTATAATATTATTCATAAAAGTTAACAGGTTTACAGTATGCCAACTATTCAACAATTAGTACGCAAAGGCAGAACAGCAGTGGTTAAAAAGAGCAAGTCAGCTGCACTTGATTCTTGTCCACAGCGTAAAGGGGTATGTGTAAGGGTTTACACCACTACTCCTAAGAAACCGAACTCAGCTATGCGAAAGGTAGCAAGGGTACGTCTCACCAATGGAAAAGAGGTGAACGCATACATCGGTGGTGAAGGTCACAATTTACAAGAGCACTCTTTGGTGCTTGTACGTGGAGGAAGGGTAAAAGACCTTCCGGGGGTAAGATACCACATCGTGCGAGGAGCTGAAGATACAGCTGGAGTTGAGGGAAGAACTCAGCGTCGTTCTAAGTATGGAACGAAAAGACCTAAACAGAAATAATTTTAAAGCTTTTACAAGATGAGAAGAAGAAAAGCCAAAAAGATTACCATCCTCCCGGATCCAAGATTCAATGAGGTATTGGTAACTAAGTTCGTTAACAATTTGATGTTAGACGGTAAGAAAACCCTGGCGTTTAAAATTTTCTATGATGCAATCGATATTATTGAAACAAAAATCGAGGAAACATCTGGTTTAGACGTATTTAAAAAAGGATTGGATAATGTTACTCCAAGTGTTGAGGTGAGAAGCCGTCGTGTTGGAGGTGCAACATTCCAAATCCCAACTCCTGTTCGTGAAGAAAGAAAACAATCTTTAGCAATGAAATGGATGATTGGTTATTCACGTAAGCGTAATGAGAAAACGATGGCGAGCAGATTAGCTGCTGAGTTGATCGCTGCTTCAAAAGAAGAAGGAGCTGCTTACAAGAAAAAAGAAGACACATTAAGAATGGCTGAGGCGAATAAAGCGTTCTCACACTTTAGATTTTAATAAAAATGGCTAGAGATCTTAAATTTACAAGAAACATTGGTATTGCTGCTCACATTGATGCGGGTAAAACAACTACCACTGAGCGTATTCTTTATTATGGTGGTGTAAACCACAAAATTGGAGAAGTTCACGATGGTGGTGCGACAATGGATTGGATGGAGCAAGAGCAAGAGCGTGGTATTACCATTACTTCTGCTGCTACTACATTGAAATGGCAATACCGTGGACAAGAATATCACATGAATATCATTGATACTCCGGGACACGTTGATTTTACTGTTGAGGTAAATCGTTCATTGCGTGTATTAGATGGTTTGGTGTTCTTGTTTTCAGCAGTTGATGGTGTTGAGCCACAATCTGAGACAAACTGGCGTTTAGCTAATAATTACAACGTTCCCCGTATCGGTTTTGTTAATAAAATGGACCGCTCTGGAGCAGATTTTTTGGCTGTTTGTAAACAAGTTAAAGAAATGTTGGGAAGTCATGCTTTACCACTTCAATTGAACATTGGAGCTGAAGATGATTTTCAAGGAGTTGTTGATTTAATTAACTTCAAAGGTATCGTTTGGAATGAGCATGATATGGGTATGACTTTCAAGGAAATTGAAATTCCTGCTGATATCATTGATGAAGCACGTCAATTAAGAGAAGAATTGTTGGAAGCGGTTGCTGAATTCGATGAAACTTTAATGGAGAAATATTTTGAAGATTCAAATTCTTTGACAGAGAGAGAAATTCTTAATGCTTTAAGAGCAGCTACAATCGCAGGAAAAGTTGTTCCTATGATGTGTGGTTCTGCTTTCAAAAACAAAGGAGTTCAAGCGATGTTGGATATGGTGATGGAGATTTTACCTTCACCAATGGATGTTGAAGGAATTACTGGAACAAATCCTAAAACTGGAGAAGAAGTTACACGTCAGCCATCTTATGATGAGCCTTTCGCAGCTTTAGCATTTAAAATTGCAACAGATCCTTTCGTAGGGCGTTTGTGTTTTATTCGTGCTTATTCAGGTAATTTACAAGCTGGTTCGTACGTATTTAATACAAGATCAGATAACAAAGAGCGTATTTCTCGTATTTTCCAAATGCATGCTAACAAACAAAATCAAGTTGAAGAACTTGGTGCTGGAGATATTGGTGCAGTAGTTGGATTTAAAGATATTCGTACAGGAGATACATTGTGTGATGAAAAACACCCAATCATTCTTGAGTCTATGAATTTCCCTGAGCCAGTTATCGGTTTGGCAATTGAGCCTAAAACTCAAGCTGATACAGATAAATTGTCTATCGGGTTAAATAAACTTTCTGAAGAGGATCCAACATTCCGAGTTAATACGGATGAAGAAACTGGACAAACTATCATCAGTGGTATGGGTGAGTTACACCTTGAGATCATTGTTGATCGTTTGAAAAGAGAATTCAAAGTGGAAGTGAACCAAGGTGCTCCACAAGTATCTTACAGAGAGGCAATCACAGGTTCAGTTGAACACAGAGAAGCTTACAAAAAGCAATCAGGTGGTCGTGGTAAATTTGCTGATATTTTAATTAAAATCGAACCACAAGACAATCCTGAAAAAACTGGGTTAGAATTCATTAATGCTGTTAAGGGAGGAAATGTTCCTAGAGAGTATGTCCCTTCAGTTGAAAAAGGATTCCGTGATTCAATGAAAAACGGTGTATTGGCTGGGTACGTAGTTGACTCTATGAAAGTAACATTACTGGATGGATCTTACCACGATGTCGATTCAGATGCTTTATCATTTGAGGTTTGTGCTAGAATGGCATACCGTGAAGCAGTTAAAAAATGTAAACCAGTTTTACTTGAGCCAATTATGAAATTGGAGGTTGTGACACCGGAAATCAATATGGGTGATGTTGTTGGTGATTTGAACCGTCGTCGTGGATTGATGAAAGGAATGGATGATAGAGCAGGTTCAAAAGTTGTAAAAGCTGATGTTCCTTTATCAGAAATGTTTGGATATGTTACTCAATTGAGAACAATTACATCTGGACGTGCTACTTCTAGTATGGAGTTCTCACACTTTACAGAGGCACCACGAAATGTTGCAGATGCAATAATTGCTAAAGTTCAAGGAAAAGTCAACGCTTAATAGTATAATAATGAGCCAAAGAATTAGAATTAAATTAAAATCTTACGATCACAATTTAGTAGATAAATCTGCTGAGAAAATCGTAAAAACTGTAAAAGCTACAGGTGCAGTAGTTAGCGGACCAATTCCGTTGCCAACTCACAAGAGAATTTACACAGTATTAAGATCTCCACACGTAATGAAGAAAGCACGTGAGCAATTTCAATTATGCTCTTATAAACGTCTTTTGGACATTTACAGTTCATCTTCTAAAACGGTTGATGCATTGATGAGATTAGAACTTCCTAGTGGAGTTGACGTAGAAATTAAAGTTTAATAAATAAATAAAGTATGCCGGGAATAATTGGTAGAAAAATCGGAATGACTAGCATCTACAGTGCCGAGGGTAAGGCTACACCATGCACAGTGATAGAGGCTGGTCCTTGTGTCGTAACGCAAGTTAAAACACAAGATCGAGATGGTTATGAAGCAGTTCAATTAGGATTTGGAGAGCGTAAAGAAAAAAACACTCCAAATGCATTGAAAGGACACTTTAAAAAAGCAGCAACAGCGCCTAAAGCGAAGTTGGTTGAATTTAAGGGGTTTGCTGAGTTAAATCTTGGTGATGTAGTGAATGTTGATATCTTCGAGGAAGGTTCATTCGTTGCAGTTGTTGGTACTTCAAAAGGAAAAGGTTTCCAAGGGGTAGTGAAACGTCATGGTTTTGGCGGAGTTGGTCAGTCAACTCACGGTCAACATAACCGTCTTCGTGCACCTGGATCAATCGGAGCTGCGTCCTATCCAGCACGTGTATTCAAAGGAATG
>CAIUKX010000159.1 GCA_903899795.1 uncultured Flavobacteriales bacterium | reverse complement strand
CTGTTTTAGGTAGAATTTTTTGAAAAATATTTCAATATCTTTTTTATATTTGAGAGACATATGTTTCTGAAAAAAATACCTCATATCATTCTAGTTTTTTTGCTTTTTCTTTCTTCATGTGGAGGAAATAAGGCTGTCAAAAAAACAGTAAATCAAGATGATAAAACAAAATATTCGCCGGTCTTTGATCGCCCGTCTGACCTGTACATTCGTGAAAAAAGAATACCAGTCAGATCATTTTATGAGGAACGATTGAATCCTAATCGTTTCAATGGAATGTTTTTAGTGGCCAAAAATGGACACGTACTTTTTGAACGTTATGTAGGTTTTGCAAATATTGCGACAAATACGAAAATCTCTTCCAATACTTCGCTTCATTTGGCCTCGATCAGTAAGGTTGCTACTGCTTTGGCAATTTTGAGATTATTGGATCAGAAGAAACTTTTTCTAGATGAAGATGTTAGAAATTATTTGCCAAGTTTGCCTTATGAAGGTATTTCAATTCGCATGCTGCTAAGCCATCGAAGCGGAATACCGTATTATGGATATTTTACCTTTGATACATGGCCTTTGGGAAAACAGTTGAAAAACAAAGATGTACTGATGCTTTTGAAAAAACATAAATTCCCTTTGAACTTTCAGCCGAATACTCATTTTGCATATTGCAATACAAATTATGCCTTATTGGCGTTGATCATTGAAAAGATTACGCATGAGCCTTTTCCATTAGCTATGAAAAAGCTAATTTTTGATCCGTTGAAAATGAAGCATAGTTTCATTCTGGATAAATCGTACGACAAAGACCAAATCTCTCAATCCTATAGTTCCGGAAAAATCAGGCAGCGGTTTGATTATTTGGATGATGTGTACGGCGATAAAAATATGTACAGCACCGTTCGCGATTTATTGAAAATGGACATGGGAACGTATTCCAATGATTTTCTGAGCAGTTCATCACGGAAGGAAATGTTCAAAGGGTATAGTTACGAGCGTCAAGGAACAAAAAATTACGGATTGGGAGTACGAATTGTAGAAGCTGAAGGAAAAGATCCATATTTTTTTCACAGTGGCTGGTGGCATGGAAATATGGGATGTTACGCTTCATTAAGAGCTGATACGGTGACGATCATTGCTTTGTCAAATGTTTACAATAGAAGTGTATATACGATCAATCGTCTGGCAAATACATTTGGAAATTATCCATTCGACTTTGAAGAAGAGGAATAGACCCTTTATAGCCTTTAGCTTTCCCTATGTGATTCTGATCCCAAGAATCATTACATCGTCTACTTGTTCATTTTGACCTTTCCAGTTGATGAAACTTTCTTCTAAGATAATTCCTTGTTGTTTCATCGTATGAGCTTGTGATTGCAGGATGATTTCTTTCAGTTGTGAATATTTGAATTTCTTACCTTTTGGACCTCCGAACTGATCTGCATAACCATCTGAAAAAAGATAGATTGCATCCCCAGTTTTTAATTGAACAGATGTAGTGGTAAAATTACTTCGCTCTTCATGGATGAAAGCCCCGACAGGAAATTTATCTCCTTTGATTTCACTTAATTGGTTGTCTTTTAAGATATATATAGGATTATAAGCTCCGGCAAAATAAAGTTCCTTGGTTTTTTTATTAATCGAAATCAAGGAAACATCCATACCGTCTTTTACATTCGAAGTAGTGTAATTTTGATGCAAGCTATCCGTGAGCCAATCGTTGACGGCATCTAAAATTTTAGCAGGATCGTAGATGTGTTTTTCGAGAATTGCCTTATTCAATAAATTATAGTTTACGATGGAAATCAATGCTCCTGGAACTCCATGACCGGTACAATCGGCAGCAGCAACAAAGATAGAATCTTCCGTTTCCTCAATCCAGTAGAAATCACCGCTGAGAATATCTTTCGGTGCGTAAAAAACGAAGGAGTCCGGAAGTTTATTATCCCATTGTTCAATAGGAGGAAGGATAGCCTGCTGGATCCGTTCTGCGTATCGGATGCTATCGGTAATGTCTTTGTGTTGTGATTCAACCAATTTGTTTTTTTCTTCAACGACTGCTTTTTGGAGTTGAATGGTATCTTTCAGTTTTTTGGTTCTGAAGTAGATGAAAATTAAAAAGAAAAGAAATAAAGAGATGATGACTAGGAATATGTACAGTTTTTGATTTTTTAATTCTGCTTCCGTGTTTTTCAGTTTTTCTTTGGCGATTTTACTGTTTTGCCGGTTGATGATATTTTCTTTTTCAGCAAGAACCAATCGGTTTTGAATGGCTGAGATGCGGTTTAATTTTTCAGAATTTAGAATTTCTTTTTCGACATTGATAAATTCCTTTTGATATTGAAAAGCAGCATCGTATTCTTTTACTTCTTCTTTGAGAGAAATCAGTACATCAAGTGCTTCACTTTTTTCATAGATCAAATGGTGTTTTTGGGAAAGCTGGTAACTTTTTTTTGCCATCTTTTCCGCTTCTCCATAGTTTTTTAATTTCTGATAGGTTTTAGAGAGTAGCATCAATATGGTCGCTTCACTTTCGATCATTTTATTTTTGAGAGCTTGCAGGTAGGCTTTTTGGTAATGATTTAAAGCTTTTTGGAAATTTCCAAGTGCATAATAATATGCCCCTTGATTTTGCTTTAAATAGTAAAAATTATCTTTTTCAAAGTAAGGAGTTAATTTCTCCAATTCCCGAAGATAGAATGCGGCTTGTTTTAACTTTCCAAATTCAATAAATACATGCGATAAGTTCGTCAATCGAATCACTTGAGAATAATGATCGCCACTTTTTTTACTTAAATCGTAGGCTTTGAGCAGGCAATTTCCGGAAGCAACTGAATCTCCAAGTCGCCCCAGTAATATACTTTTTAGATCATATGCATCGCTTAGATTGACAATATCGTTTTTCTTTTTATAAAATGAGATCGCTTTTCCTAATTCTATTTCTGCATTTTCATAATCTGTGAAAGTAATATAGTATCTGGCTTTGCACATGCTGACTTCACCGATAAAGTGGATTTCATTGATTTTTTCAGCTTGACAGCAGAGTTGAAAGGATGCATCATAGTTTTTTGCAAATAAATCACTGGCGCGTTTCAAGATCTGTTCACTTTTATTTTGCGAGGAAACCTGGAAGTGAAAAGAAAGTACAAGTAGCAGTATAAAGTATCTATAAACCATTTAATTAATCCTGGAATTATTTTTCGCCAGTTAAATGTAAAACAAATTCTCCGAATGAAAAAATTAAGATGTGATTTCAATTGATCTGTATTTAGATCATATAAACAAAAAAATACGGATTCACCCTGATTTGTTCTAAAACTTCATTTTATGATAATAATCATTCGGTTTTTACTAATTTTATTCAAAATTTGCTGAACAGAAAAAATTCAATTGTTAAATACAAATCTATAATGAGTAAAACGGAAGAATTATTAAGCGACATTGCTGAAAAATACAAAGCGATTGATCAGAATCCAGAAACACATTTGGAAGGTTTGCTCTGGTCAAAGCCTATTACATATTGGGATTATATTCAAACTGAACCGTTACTTGGACTTCAAGTACAAAGAACAACTTTGCCGGATGAAATGGTGTTTATCATGTACCATCAAATCAATGAGCTGATTTTTAAGATGATTCTTTGGGAAATGGAACAGGTCACCAATAATGAAGCGATTACTGCACCGTTTTTTACTGAAAAATTAGCACGTATCAGCCGATATTTCGACATGTTATCCTCTTCGTTTAAAATCATGCAGGATGGAATGGAAACTGAACAATATTTGAAGTTTAGAAATACTCTTACTCCTGCCAGTGGATTTCAAAGTGCTCAATATCGTTTGATAGAATTCGGTTCGACAGACCTGATCAATTTAATTGATTTTAGATTCAGAGCAACAATTGACCGTAATACACCTTATTCACACGCATACGAACACCTGTATTGGCAGGCAGCAGGTAAAGATCATAAAACAGGTAAGAAAAATACCTTGATTCGTTTGTTTGATGAAAAATACAAAGACATGTTTCTTCGAAAAATGGAAGAATACAATACGACAAATTTGTATGCCAAATATAAATTACTTCCTGAAAGCGAGAAAAACAATCCTGATTTGATTCGGGCAATGAGACATTATGATCGTACGGTGAACATCACTTGGGTAATGGCTCATTATCATGCTGCTGAGAAATATTTACAGCCTCAGGGAAATGTCATCGAAGCTACAGGGGGCAGTGACTGGAGAAAATACATGTTACCCAAATATCAGCGTAGAATTTTCTTTCCTGAGTTATGGTCTAAGGATGAATTAGATAACTGGGGGGAATAAATTTTCACCTTTTCTTTTGTGTAGTTTTTTGTTAAATATGTGTAATTAATTTTTTAATTCCATATATTTGACCTAATATTATCGTTCAAAAATATTGAATAACTACTAGTGATTAAGAATAAAAGAGAAAACCTTGGAAACGTACGTACGGATTATGTGTCCGAAGAAGTTACTATATCCTCAAATTTGGCAGGAAATGACCTAAATCTCAATAATAGCAGGGCATGGATTTTTGAAATCATGGGACCGGATGGGAAGTTGAATAATTTCTTCAAGGTAATAGAAATACATGGATTATTAGACGATGAAATATTTCAGAATTCATTGTTAGAATTGTTCATGCAGAATGAATTCATTGAATCAATCAGATTACCTAAAAAACACTTAAGACCAGAAAATTTATTTTATTACGAAAAAATAAATTCGAATGAAAAATTAACGGTTGAAGAAATTTTTGAAAAAATAAATAAAGAGAAAGAATATATTTTTGATTTAGAAATTGGTCCTTTGTTCAGAGTGACTTTGATTGAATTGGAAGAAAATATTCAGCTTCTTTTGATCAATATGTATCATCAGGTAAATGACGGTTGGTCAGCAGAACTATTAATTCAAGAGATTATTCAGTTGTACAAATCAAAATCTGAAGAAGTCAACGGTGTAGAAAAACAGTTTCTTGCTTTCGAATCAACAGATTATTCTGTATAAATCAACAGAGGCTCACTCGTCTCGGAACCTAATTGCATCGCTTTACTTGGATCGAAGGAAGTATGAAATTTTAGTACAAAATCAAATCGCACAATTCCAGTTTGATCAGCTTTGTAGTTGGTGTGCCAATAATTGTTCAGCGCATACAAGAAGAGTGTTGACGAGGATTTTGCAGTATCTTTCCATTTTTTCTTTCCACCATTCACTGGTAATTCGTTCACCATTTCACCGACTTCGTATAATGCACCTTGCCTTGAACAAATTGTAACACCATACTTTGTATTGGAAACATCAATCCAATTTTGAACTGAGAAGAAATCTTTGTTAGAACCTGGGATTTGACCTTTTTCTGGACTGATAAAAGTACTGTCAATTCCTAATCTCACAATTGATGAGTCGAGTTGAAAGGGAAGAGCAATGTGCATGGATTCTTTTTCTCGAATTGATTTTTTATCGATGATAACAGCAAAATGCAGATAGTCTGTGTGTTTATAGTGAGTCAATTCATAGACCACCTCATTTGTTCCTTCCAATTCGCAGGTAATGCGTTGCTTGATGATGTAGATTCCGCGATCGATCCATTCTATTTTTTTGATTTTTGTTGTACGGTATTTTTTTGGATCTTCACCTTTGACATATATGGTTTGT
>CAIUKX010000158.1 GCA_903899795.1 uncultured Flavobacteriales bacterium | reverse complement strand
CTTGGATTTTTTCAAAGAAAAGGCAGTTTTTACGCAAAAGATCACACCTCAACAAAGTACAGATTTGGAAGTGATCATTACCTACATGGTATGTAATGATGTGATGTGTTTGCCTCCGGTTGACAAGAAGTTTATAATTGAAATAAAAACAAATTAATAATTCGACGTATGAATAACAGAACTTTTGCCAGATTTTATACAGCTTTGAGTATTATTACATTACTGCTTATGACTTTTGTTACTTCAGCGCAAGTTGAATTAGGTGATTCCAAAGTCAAATGGAAATTTACGGTTGAACAAACGAATGATGAAGCAATAATTGTAGGTAAAATTTCAATTGTAGAGCATTGGCACATCAACGCTTCAAAATTACCAAAAGGTAGCTTTGGACTTCCAACTGCTATAAAATTAACGCAGACACCAAATTACACTTTGGTCGGTGATGTAATAGAACCTAAACCGATCTTAAAGCATGATGATGAAGCTGATGAAGATTTATGTTATCATGAAGGAGCATTTGTTTTGAAAAGAAAAATCAAGGTTTTGTCTCAAAAGGATTTTGTACTCAAAGGTGTATTTACTTTTCAGACCTGTAATGAAGTCATGTGTTTACCACCCTATGATGCAAATTTTTCTGTAAATATCAAAGGAGTTCCAAGTGCTGAGTGGGTGACTGAAACTGTTGTTACACATTCATCCGAAGATACTTTGGTGCCTGAATCTGAAAGTGTGAATGCTACTGGATCCGAGAATGTTGACAAGGGAGGTAATGTAAGTGATAAATCTTCGGTTAAAGTTGAAGAAACTAAAGATGACAGATCGATTTTAACGATATTCATACTTTCGTTTTTAAGTGGTTTAGCAGCATTACTTACACCATGTGTCTTCCCTATGATACCCATGACGGTAAGTTTTTTTACTAAACAAAGTAAAACAAAAGCTCAGGGTATTCGCAATGCTTTAACCTACGGTTTGGCAATTATTGCAATTTATATTGTATTAGGAACTGTAGTAACAGGAGTATTTGGAGCTTCTGTTTTAAATGAGATGTCAACAAATCCTACGTTTAATATTGTCTTCTTTATTATTTTAGTTGTGTTTGCTGTTTCTTTCATGGGGGCATTTGAAATACGCATGCCGAACTCTTGGTTAAATAAAGCGGATCAAGCTTCAGATAAAGGAGGTTTGATCGGAATCTTTTTCATGGCGCTTGCTTTGGCACTTGTCTCTTTCTCATGTACAGGACCAATTGTAGGTACCTTACTTGTACAGGCAGCGTCAAAAGGTGGAATAGCTCCTATTATTGGAATGTTTGGATTTTCTTTAGCATTGGCGCTACCATTTGGTTTATTTGCAGCGTTTCCGGGTTGGATGAATACTTTACCTAAATCAGGTGGATGGTTGAATTCTGTCAAAGTTGTTTTAGGTTTCTTGGAATTGGCTTTGGCCTTCAAATTCTTGTCAAATGCTGATTTAGCTGTACAAGCTCATTATTTGGAAAGAGAATTGTTTTTAGCTATTTGGATTGGGATTTTTGGTGTGTTAGCACTTTATTTACTAGGGTTTATTCGTCTTCCACATGACAGCCCACTTGAAAAAATAAGTGTTGGTCGAGCAATGCTTGGAACATTTGTCATTGCTTTTGTAATGTATATGATTCCTGGAATGTGGGGAGCTCCTTTGAATTTTATCAGCGCGTTTCCTCCACCATCGCAATACAGTGAATCTCCGATGGGAGTTGGAGGATCTTCAGCTCCAGCTCAGGTAGCCGAACAGGTAGAAGGAGCTCATCTCGGTCCTCAAAATATTATGGTCTTTGAAGATTATGATAAGGCATATGCGTATGCTCAACAAGTTGGTAAACCTTTGTTTATAGATTTTACAGGTCATAATTGTGTGAATTGTCGAAAAATGGAACAAACAGTGTGGGGACAACCTGGAATCATTGATCATATGAAAAATGATATTGTGATCGTTTCTCTTCACGTAGATGAGCGTATACCGTTACCTGCGAAAGAGCAAAAGACTGTGGAATTGACACCTGGAAATAAGAAAAAGTTAGAAACTACAGGTGACAAATGGATGTATATGCAAATCAGTAAATATAAGACGGCAACTCAGCCTTATTATATTATGCTTGGTCCAAATGGGGAAGATTTGACCAATGGTTCTGCGGATTATCAAAATCATAGAAATCCCGAAGATTTCAAAAAGTGGTTAGATGAGGGATTAAAATTGTACAAGGAAAAATAATATCAAAATCAGATTTCCAAAATCCTCCGAAACTTCGGGGGATTTTTTTTTACCTTTACATTTGAAAAGGAAGAATTAATCCAACATCCAACATTCAAAATTAAACATTAATTAATGAGTGAATTTCTGCAAACGCCGATTGAATTTCTCAAAGGTGTCGGTCCCCAAAGAGCCGAACTTTTGAAAAAGGAAATAGGGATTCGGACGTTTGATGATCTGTTGCATTATTTTCCTTTTCGATACGTTGACAGATCACAATATCATACGGTGGCCGAACTTCCGAGACTCGACGGTTATGCGCAGTTGAAGGGAAGGATCATTCATGTTTCTGAAAAAGCAGTCGGCAAACAGAATCGTTTGACGGCTAAATTTCAGGATCATACTGGGATTATTGAATTGGTTTGGTTTCAGGGAGCAAAATGGATTAAACCGATTTTGAAATTGCATGCGGAGTTTCAAGTGTATGGTAAAGCAAAAATCTATGGTAATTCATGGAATATTCCTCATCCCGAAATTGTTGAATTTGAAAAAGTAAAGTCTGAAAAAGGACTTCAGGCAGTATATTCCAGTACCGAAAAATTGGCCATAAATGGATTGAGTTCGAAAGGGATTGCCCGTCTCACAGAAAGTTTGGTCGAACACATAAAAGGCAAAATACCTGAAACACTTCCGATAACCATGTTGAGTGAGTTAAGAATGATTTCCAGGGAAGCAGCTTTGGTACAAATTCATAGACCGACCGATGAAGCAACTGCGTTTGCAGCGCGATTTCGTTTGAAGTTTGAAGAATTACTCTTTCTTCAGTTGGAAATGCTGATGCGCAAACAAATCAGTATTCGGAAAATGAGAGGAGCCATATTTTCGGAAGTTGGAAAAGAATTTTCCGTATTTTATGACAAGTATTTACCGTTTGAATTAACGAATGCTCAGAAAAAAGTACTGAAAGAGATTCGAAAGGATTTTTTATCAGGTCAGCACATGAATCGTTTGTTACAGGGAGATGTTGGAAGTGGTAAAACTTTAGTAGCCTTATTAACGATGTTGATAGCGATTGGCAGTGGTTACCAAGCGGCTTTGATGGCTCCGACTGAAATTCTGGCAAATCAGCATTTTTTAACCTTGGTTGATTTTGTAAAAGATCTGGGAATTCGTATCGAGTTATTGACGGGTTCCGTCAAAAAGAAAGATCGGGTACAGATTCATGAAGGTTTAGAAAATGGTGAAGTTCATATTTTGGTCGGAACGCATGCTTTATTGGAAGATGTTGTTCAATTCAAGAATTTGGGAATTGTTGTGATTGACGAACAGCACCGTTTTGGAGTGGCGCAGCGTGCACGTATGTGGAAGAAAAATACCATCCCACCCCATGTTTTGATTATGACTGCAACTCCAATC
Source organism: uncultured Flavobacteriales bacterium (assembly GCA_903899795.1). Lineage (GTDB taxonomy): Bacteria > Bacteroidota > Bacteroidia > Flavobacteriales_D > Crocinitomicaceae > CAIUKX01. The sequence goes on along the minus strand of CAIUKX010000158.1, from coordinate 10,414 downwards.
CCGAGAACGTTAGCTATGACATTTTATGGTGATTTGGATGTGTCAGTGATTGATGAACTGCCACCGGGACGAAAACCGATTAATACAGTACATAAATTTGAGGCAAATCGATTGGCAGTTTTTGGCTTTTTGAAAAATGAAATAGCGAAAGGCCGACAGGTTTATATCGTTTATCCTTTGATTCAGGAATCAGAAGCAATGGACTATAATAATTTAATGGATGGATACGAAGCTATATCTCGTTATTTTCCTTTGCCAGATTATCGTGTGAGTATTGTTCACGGTAAAATGAAACCTGCAGATAAGGAATTTGAAATGCAGCGCTTTGTGAATGGTGAAACACAAATAATGGTTGCTACAACAGTGATTGAAGTTGGTGTGAATGTTCCAAATGCTTCAGTGATGTTGATTGAGAGTGCTGAACGATTTGGTTTGTCTCAATTGCATCAGTTAAGAGGTAGGGTAGGACGAGGAGCTGAACAGTCTTATTGCATTTTGATGTCTGGGATCAAGCTTTCCAAAGAATCAAAAAAGAGGATGGAAACAATGGTTCGGACCAATGATGGCTTCGAAATTGCGGAAGTTGATTTGGAATTAAGAGGGCCGGGAGATTTAATGGGAACCCAGCAAAGTGGTGAACTCAATTTAAAAATTGATGACCTTGCCAAAGATGGACAGATCGTAACACTAGCCAGAGATCATGCCCGAATGATTCTTCAAGAGGATCCTTTATTGGAACAATCTACTCATATACAGATTCGAGAGAAACTCCGAAAAATTATGATGTCCAAACCCAATTGGAGTTCTATTTCTTAATTAGATGCAAGACTATAAGACATAAGATAAAAGACTTATCATTGGTTATAATGTCTGACACTGTTCTTGAGTCTTTGAGCAAAGCGGTCTTAGATCTAAATATCTTGAGTCTAAAAAAAAATCCCGAATAAATCCGGGACTCTTGTTTTACGCTGTGTTGTAGTTGTAGTGTAAAGCGTTTAATTCTTTATGATTTTTATTGTTTTGGAAAAAGAACTGTTTTCCAGTTGAATAAAATAAATTCCTTTCGTGTTTTGACTGAGATCGATTACTTGTTTAGAGTCTGAATGAGACTTGGAACGAATCAATCTTCCGTTGGCATCGATAATCGATAATTGAAAAATTTCACCGGTTTTACTTTCGATAGAATAGAGGTCATTATTAAGCGTCTTCAGCATGAAATCATTATTTTGAATTGGAGATAGTTCCAAACTCGTACAAACTACCTGTATCGTAAGTGTGTCAGTATCGCAGGAATCCAGTGCAATCAATTGAACAGTGTATGTTCCGTTAGAAGCATAAGTATGAAGAGGATTTGTTTCGGTTGAACTTTGTCCGTCGCCGAAATTCCAATGATAGGAAGTAGCATGTGAACTTGTATTGAGGAAACTTACACCGCTGTTATTGTTTGTGTATGCAAATTCAGCAATAGTTTGATCACTCAATGCGTGAAGATTCCATTTACTGAGACTATCCAAAACTACTAAAGCTGCTGCATGCTGAAGAATAGCTGCAGTATCTGCATTTAATGAACTGATGAAACTTGCTCCGACCGGCGTTTTTCGGAATAATGCAGCATAAAAGGTACAAGCTGCAAGGTAAGTTCCTGCAACACTAGGATGAGATTGGTCGGCATTGTATAAATTTATGGAGGGGTAATTAGTTCTGACATATTTCCAAACCGATCCAACAGGAGATACGGAAGCTTCAATTGAATCAGCCATTCGAACAGCTGCATTGGTAAGCCGTTCCTGCATGCCTGCATAGGTCGAAATAGAATCCCATTGTGGATCTCCGTTTTGTCTTCCCCAAGTCATATACATCATTACCTGAGAACAATAGTTGCTTCCGTGAACACTGTCAGCCAATTGTTCAATGTAGGGAAGACTTTCAGTATCAATTTGAGACGTTGGAAATGAGAGTTCCTGGCTTTGTCCCTGAAGAACAACAAAATCCCAAGGATGCGCTTTAATTTTTGTATAAGTAATGGCATTTCCCGCGTGAACAGCGAATGAAGCACCACCAATTGTTTGCGAGTCGAAAGTTAGTTTATCTCCAAGTGAAATTGTCAGGTTTGAAGTTGTGGTTGGGAGATCGTTTACTGAGGTATAACTGTTTCCGATAAAAAGAACAGAGACACTGTCTTGGGCAAAAGTGATACAGGTTGTTAGAGCAAATGAGGTGAGTAGTAAAAATTTCATTGTTTGTGACAAAATGTTTAAGAGTATTTACTTATCGAAAAGCAGTGCTTTCTTTTGTTTCTTTCTTAACGAGATGTTAAAACGATGGTTGCTTTGATAAAAAGGTAATATAGTACACAAAACGGATTATTATTGGAAAGCTAGTTTTTATTTGACTCAAGATACGTTGAACTCAAATACTTTATTTAGATGATTTAGGCATGTTTTTTAAGAAAAGATGATTACTCATAAATAGTAAAATTAAGATATTTTCAATCATATACCAACAATGATCTCCATTACACCTGAATTATTTGCAAATAATTTTTTCGGTTCATTTTCATATATTCCAAATAGAGTGGAGCCGCTTCCAGACATAGCGGCATATATTGCTCCTTCCCAATAGAGTTTTTCTTTTAGCTCTGCAAGTTGAGGATGTAGTTGAAAGACTGTTTTTTCAAAATCATTTACCAGTTCATTTTTCCAGCTTGAGATCGGTTGAGAAAGAATTTCTTTGACCGTTTTTTTCGAAGTTGAAAATTGAGCACCGGCATAAGCTTCTTTAGTACCTACATGAATTCCAATGTTGATTATTTTGAAGTAATAACCTTTTAGCTCCAAAGGAATTTTTGTAAGACGTTCACCTCTTCCTTCTGCAATTTGAGATACATTTTGAATAAAAAAGGGACAATCGCTGCCTAGTTCACCTGCTAGTTGCTCAAGAGTTATCGTGTCAATTTCAAGATTAAAGATAGAATTGAGCCCTTTCAATACAAAAGCTGCATCCGAAGAGCCACCGCCTAAACCTCCGCCCATTGGGATGATTTTACGAAGATGAATATAGGCAGGAGGAATTGAATACCGATCTTTCATCAACTGATAAGCACGAACACAAAGGTTGGTATCACTATCACCCGGAATCGTTAAACCGGTTTGTTTGAATTGAAAATCATCTGCTGGAAGTATTTCAAGAATATCAAAAAATGGAACGGGAATCATTCCGGTTTCGAGTTCGTGATAGCCGTCATTCCTCTTGTGAAGGATATGAAGTCCTAAATTTATCTTTGCAGGAGGAAATAATATCATGAAACAAAGATACGAGAAGCGAACAATTTTTTGTAACTTTCGCCCCTCAAATTAGAATAAAATGGTAACATATTTAGACTTCGAAGAACCGATTAAAGCTTTAGAAGAGCAAATTGAGAAGACAAAGGAAATAGGAGCGAGTGCTGAAGTGGATATGTCTGATAAGATTAAAGAGCTTGAAACTAAATTAGCGAAAACAACCAAAGATATTTTTTCAAATCTAACTCCGTGGCAGCGTGTACAATTGTCACGTCATCCGGATCGTCCGTATACATTAGCGTACATAGATGCGATTACTAATGGACAATTTCAAGAATTGCATGGTGATCGTAATGTGAAAGATGACAAAGCGATGATCGGAGGTTTTGGTTCTGTGGATGGACACACCGTTATGTTTATTGGTCAGCAAAAAGGTATCAATACCAAAATGCGTCAGTACAGAAACTTTGGAATGCCAAATCCGGAAGGGTATAGAAAAGCTTTGCGACTGATGAAATTGGCTGAAAAGTTCAATAAACCTATCGTAACTTTTATTGATACACCAGGAGCATTTCCAGGTTTAGAAGCTGAAGAAAGAGGACAAGGTGAAGCAATTGCAAGAAATATTTATGAAATGATGCGATTGAAAGTTCCTGTAATTTGTATCATCATTGGTGAAGGTGCTTCAGGTGGAGCTTTAGGAATTGGTGTTGGAGATAAAGTTGTGATGTTGGAAAACACATGGTACTCTGTTATTTCTCCAGAATCTTGTTCTTCTATATTGTGGAGATCATGGGAGTATAAAGAAACAGCAGCTGATGCATTGAAATTGACTTCAACAGATATGAAAAAATTAAAGTTGGTAGATGATGTTATTCATGAACCAGCGAATGGAGCACATCGTGATCAAAAAGAAATTTTCTCAACAGTAAAAAAAGCAATTCAGAAATACATTAAAGAATTGGAAAAAATTAGTCCAGAAAAACGAATTGATGATAGAATTGAAAAATTCTGTTCGATGGGAGTTTGGAAATAATTTAATTGCAAATTGCAGATTGCAAATTGTAAGATTACTAGAATGGCAACCGGTGTTTAGCATCGGTTGTTTTGGTTTTAGGATCAAAAAAATATTTTTAACAAAGTATAAATAATCAGTTTGAATAAAAACGAAAAAATGAGATCATTAATAGAAGCAGCTTGGGATAATCGCGCTTTACTGCAAGAAAAAGAAACAATAGAAGCCATTAATCATGTGATTGAGGAAATCGATAAAGGAACTATTCGTGTTGCCGAACCAACTGACGATGGAGAATGGATTGTCAATGAATGGGTAAAAAAAGCAGTAGTGATGTATTTTCCTATTCGTCAAATGGAAACGATAGAAGTTGGTCCGTTTGAATTTCACGATAAAATGGCATTGAAAACGAATTACGAGAAATTGGGAGTTCGGGTAGTTCCACCTGCGGTGGCAAGATATGGTGCTTTTATTGCTCGGGGAGTAATTTTAATGCCGTCTTATGTAAATATTGGAGCATATGTTGATTCAGGAACAATGGTGGACACATGGGCTACCGTTGGATCATGTGCTCAAATTGGTAAGAATGTGCATCTAAGCGGTGGAGTAGGTATCGGTGGAGTGTTAGAGCCTCTTCAGGCTGCGCCGGTTGTAATTGAAGATGGAGCATTTATCGGATCTCGTTGTATTGTGGTTGAAGGTGTGCGTGTGGGAAAAGAAGCAGTTTTGGGTGCTAATGTAGTTTTGACAAAATCAACAAAAATAATTGATGTGTCAGGTGCGACTCCAGTTGAACATATCGGTTATGTACCTGAAAGATGTGTAGTCATTCCGGGTTCATATACGAAGAAATTTCCTGCGGGTGATTATCAGGTGCCTTGTGCTTTGATTATCGGAAAAAGAAAAGCTTCTACAGATTTGAAGACTTCATTGAACGATGCTTTGAGAGAGCATAATGTAGCGGTGTAGTCAGTAAATTCAGGTGTAAAAAAAAGCTGCATTCGTATTCGGAATGCAGCTTTTTTTTAAGATTAAAATCTTATTTCACTTTAATAGATAAACCAGCTGAAAGCACTGGGCCACCTAAACCTAACTCAGCATTTATACCAATGTTTGGTGTAAAGTAATATCTGATACCTGTACAAATTCTCATCGAAATTGGTAATAATGTGATATTATTGAGAGCAGATGCTGATTGTTGCACATTATCCACCCAGTATTTTCTAAAACGGTTATTTGTTCCTGCTCCGATCCCAAAATAAGCATCTAAATTTGGGTTTGAGATATCAAAATGATAATTGAAACGTCCCTGGAAACGAATTCTTCTCATTAATTGCTCATCTTGGTGAGTGCTATATGTATAGTCATATAGACCTGTAGAAGTATTCAAAGTAGAGTCTGTACTTGTACCTGTATAAGTTACTCTATTCGTGTTGTAGATTAAATCGAAACCAACCCCGATTTTGTCACCTACCATGTATTCAGCTCTAATTCCACATGGACCAATCCCAGTCGCTTTGACATCAGTGCTACCTGTACTTAGCGTACTTGTAAGTGATTTTCCAAAGTTTGGATATCCATAATAAGGATCAATAATAATACTCCCTTGGGTATTGGCTTGTGAGAATACGGAAGTTGCTAATGAAAGCGCCCCGAACATTGTAAGTAAAACTTTTTTCATACGTGTTTGTTTTTGTGATTATTAAATCAATTAATATGCCAAAGTAAACTAAAATTGATTTTTGTTTAGATGAACCAAGTGTTATTTATCGACATAGTTTTGTGTTAAATTAGTTTGCAAACTGATCTGGGTCGTCTACGAAAGGGATTTGGAATGGTTACATTTGGAAATAAAAAAAACGGAAACCTTTTGAGTTTCCGTTCATATTTTGAGATTAAAAAAAAACTATGCTTCCTGCATTTTGATCAGGTTTAAAGCTGAACCAGCCTTGTACCATTCAATTTGTTGGTCATTATAGGTATGATTCAACATAATCGTTTCTTTTGATCCGTTTTCATGCGTTACTTCTAAAGTAAGTTGTTTACCCGGAGCAAAATTTGCTAAATCAATTAAACTTAAAGAATCATTTTCCAGAATTTTAGTATAATCAGCTTCGTTAGCAAATGTTAAACCTAAGATTCCTTGTTTTTTCAAGTTCGTTTCGTGGATACGAGCAAAAGATTTTACAATAATTGCCTTTACTCCTAAATGACGTGGCTCCATTGCCGCGTGCTCACGTGAAGAACCTTCTCCATAATTGTGATCACCTACAACAAACGAAGGAACACCAGCCGCTTTATAAGCTCTTTGAACAGCAGGAACTTCACCATATACACCTGTTAATTGGTTTTTCACTGAATTTGCTTTTCCATTGAAGGCATTTTCAGCTCCAATCAACATGTTGTTGGAAATATTATCTAAGTGACCTCTGTATCTCAACCAAGGCCCAGCCATTGAAATATGATCAGTTGTACATTTTCCAGCAGCTTTGATCAATAATTTAGCTCCCAGAATATTGTTACCATCCCAAGCATCGAAAGATTCCAGTAATTGTAAACGACTTGAATCTGGAGCAACAGCAACTTCTACAGAAGAACCATCTTCAGCTGGTGCCTGGTATCCTGGATCATCCACATCGAAACCTCTAGGAGGTAATTCCCATCCGGTTGGCGGATCTAATTTGACTTGTTCACCTTTATTGTTTGTTAATGTGTCTGTCAAAGGATTGAATCCTAAGTCTCCCGCGATTGCAATTGCAGCAACGATTTCAGGAGATGAAACGAAAGCGTGAGTGTTTGGATTTCCATCCGCTCTTTTAGAGAAATTACGGTTGAAAGAGTGGATAATTGTATTTTTCTCTCCTTTTTCAGCACCTTCTCTGTCCCATTGACCGATGCAAGGTCCGCAAGCGTTGGTAAATACTTTAGTTCCTAATTTTTCGAAAGTTTCGATAATACCATCTCTTTCGATGGTGAAACGAACCTGCTCTGAACCTGGGTTGATCCCGAATTCTGCTTTTGGAGTTAATCCTTTATCTAAAGCTTGTTTAGCGATTGAAGCAGCGCGGGACATATCTTCATAAGAAGAGTTGGTACAAGAACCAATTAATCCCCATTCTACTTTCATTGGCCATCCATTTGATGTCGCTTCAGCTTTCATTTTAGAAATTGCTGTGCCTCTATCCGGTGTGAAAGGACCATTGATTTGAGGCTCCAATTCTGATAAATTGATTTCTATTACCTGATCGAAATAAGCTTCTGGATTTGCATAAACTTCAGCATCACCTGTTAAGTGTTCAGCGATTTTGTCTGCAGCATCAACAACATCTTGACGACCTGTAGCTGCCAAATATCTTCTCATTGAGTCATCGTAGCCAAAGGTCGAAGTTGTTGCTCCTATTTCAGCTCCCATGTTACAAATAGTTCCTTTTCCTGTACATGATAAAGAGATGGCTCCTTCACCAAAATATTCAACGATGCATCCAGTTCCTCCTTTTACAGTAAGTATGTCTGCAACTTTCAATATGACATCCTTTGCAGAAGTCCAACCGTTTAATTTTCCAGTTAATTTGATCCCGATTAATTTTGGAAATTTCAATTCCCAAGCCATACCAGCCATTACGTCAACAGCATCAGCACCACCAACACCAATAGCAACCATTCCTAGTCCACCTGCATTTACAGTATGAGAATCCGTTCCAATCATCATTCCTCCAGGAAACGCATAATTTTCCAACACAACCTGATGAATAATACCTGCACCTGGTTTCCAAAATCCGATTCCATATTTATTGGAGATAGAAGATAAGAAATTGAATACTTCGTTGTTTTGATTAAGAGACTCCTGAAGATCTTTATCAGCGCCAACTTTTGCCTGAATCAAGTGATCAGCATGAACAGTCGATGGAACAGCCACTCTTTTTTTACCTGCCTGCATGAACTGCAAAAGCGCCATTTGAGCGGTAGCATCCTGCATAGCAACTCTATCCGGAGCGAAATCAACATATGATCCACCACGTTTGAAGTTTTCACTTGCGTTTCCATCCCAAAGGTGAGTGTAAAGAATTTTTTCAGTCAAAGTCAACGGCTTACCAACTACCTTGCGAGCAGCCTCAACGCGCTCGGGAAATAAGGCGTAAACCTTTTTAATCATTTCTAAATCGAATACCATAAATTGTGTTGTTTAAGATCAACTATAATGTGTGACGCGAAAATAATCAATTTGTATTAAATTTGTTTCTAAAAGACATAAAAGATTTAAAGATAAAAGATTTAAAGACTGATGCCCTGTGTTTTATTAATTTCCACAGAATGATTATGAGAAAATAAACAGGTTTTTATTGAAAATGATACCTTATTGTCTTGGATCTTTTGGTCTTAATACCTTTAATCAACAAAAAAGTCAGATACTATATGGCTTTCTAAGAAAAAAACTCTATCTTTGCCCCCTTAAAATTATCAATTAATAAATAAACGTTTATGAATTCTTACGAAACTGTTTTCATTTTAACTCCCGTTTTGTCTGAGGATCAGACAAAGGAAGCAGTGCAGAAATTCGAGGGCGAAATTAGCTCATTGGGTGGAAAAATTAAGCACACAGAACATTGGGGATTGCGCAAATTAGCGTACCCAATTCAAAAAAAATCAACTGGATTCTATTTCTTGTTGGAGTTTGAAGGTCCGGGTAGCATTGTTGCTGACCTAGAACTTACATTCAAACGTGACGAGCGTGTTATGCGTTTCTTAACAACTAGAATGGATAAAGATCACTTGGCTTATGCTGAAAAACGCAGAGCAAAAATGGGTGATAAGAAAGTTGCTTCAGTTGAAGCTTAGTTAATAACATTTAAATAGAAAGCAAAATGGCTCAAAATGATGTTCGTTATTTGACTCCTATTACGATAGAGATCAGAAAAGATAAATATTGCCGTTTCAAAAAAAGCGGAATTAAATTCATCGACTATAAAGATGGAAACTACTTGCTAAAGTTAATCAATGAGCAAGGTAAAATTTTACCTCGTCGTTTGACAGGTACTTCTGCAAAATATCAGAAAAAAGTAGGTCAGGCTGTGAAACGTGCTCGTCACATCGCAATCCTTCCTTACGTTGCAGATATGTTGAAATAATACGATTGTTGAACAGGAAAAAATTATAAAAAATGGATGTAATTCTTAAAAAAAGCGTTGATAAGCTTGGTTACAAGGATGAAGTAGTTACGGTAAAACCTGGATACGGTCGTAATTTCTTAATCCCACAAGGATACGCTACTTTGGCTACAGAGTCAGCTCTAAAAGCACACAAAGAAACAATGAAGCAACGTGCTCACAAAGAGAGTAAAATCTTGGCGGAAGCAGAAGCGATTGCTGCTAAATTGGTTGAAGTAACATTGACGATTGGAACAAAAGCAGGAGAAAATGGTAAAATTTTCGGTTCTGTTAATACAGTTCAATTGTCTGAAGCATTGAAAGCTCTAGGATTCGATATCGATCGTAAATCGTTGAAAATCAAAAATGAGCCAATCAAAGAAGTTGGTTCATACGAAGCAGAAGCAAATTTACACAAAGGTGTTAAACCAACTTTCAAATTTGAAGTTGTTGGTGAATAATCACTTTTCAAGACTATAAAATGAAGGCCCGCAATTTGTGGGTCTTTTTTTTGTCTTTCTTTTTTGAAAATGGTATTAAGTTTTTAATTAAAAGTATATCTTCGCTCTCCAAATTATTTGCTAAATAAAAGTATGTTTGTGTACGTAAGGTATTTATTCACGGTCTTTTTCTTTACTATTTTCATAGTTAGTGGTCAATCTAAACTGGATAAAATTGAACGACAATTTTTGAAAGAAAATAAACTGATCACAACCAAAATTGGAGATAAGATTATCGAAAATCAATTCGAGTTATACAATAAAATTACCAGTCGTACTTTTATTGTTTATCCTTCAGCGATTGATGTTTCTTCAACCGAAATGAAGGATAAGGTCGACTACTACAATTATCATTTTCAGGATTCAATTCGGTTCAATAGTGTGGAATTTGCCAAATCGGTTGATTTTACGCTTTCAAAATGTATGTCTAAAGTAAATTTCCATCAGGCACTATTTTACGAAAAAGCAGATTTT
>CAIUKX010000157.1 GCA_903899795.1 uncultured Flavobacteriales bacterium | reverse complement strand
TTGAATCCATCAGGAACAACTATTTATACAACATCATCGCCTTATACATCCAATATCATAGGAATAGGACGAGATGATTCTGAAGTACTGTATCAGAGACAATCGCACAATGATGATGACTCAGTAAGAGTATACATTAATTCTTTAGCATAAACCAACAGCGGAAATGCAGGAACTTTTACGAATGATGCCTCTTATTTGATGGTTGGGGCTAACACGGGGAAATTAAAATCTACCACAGCTTCCAATGCTGAAAAACCGGCAGGTTTAGGAATATTAACCAGAATTGAACGTGAATGGAAGGTAACAAAAACAAATTACTCCGATAACTTCAATATGAACATCAAATTAGCTCCTGGCGCTTCTCCAGGTTCTGTAACGGTAGCGAATTTAAGATTATTAGTGGATACAGATGGGGACTTTAGTAACGGAGGAACAACTTCCTATTCCAATGGAGATGGATCAGGTATAACGTTTACCTATTCAAATCCTTTGATTACAATTACCGGAATTTCCAGTACTCACATTGCGAACAATGGAACATCTTACATTACCGTTGCCTCCGTCAGTGGTGCAACTCCCCTACCTGTCGAATTAATCAGTTTTAACGGAACTAAACAAAAGGGATATAATGATCTTTCGTGGACAACTGCAACAGAAATCAACAACGATTATTTTTCATTGAAAAAAATGGCCGATTCTTCTGAATTTAAGGAAATAGGAGTCATAAAAGGAGCTGGAAACTCTACTGCTGTGATTCATTATAATTACATCGATCCGGCACCAATGGCTGTGATAAACTATTACCGATTAAAACAAACTGATTACAATGGAACCGAATCCTACTCAACGACGATCTCTATCGACAATAGAAAGATTGAAGGAGATAAAGAGATTGTTTTGATTACAAATATATTAGGACAGGAAGTCAATGAATATTATCGTGGCGTGGTCATTGTTGATTTTTCAGATGGTTCAAGTATGAAGATAATCAGATAATTTCTTAGCACAGTTTTAAGCAAAAAAAAACCTGATTTCGCTGTTTATTACAACGAAATCAGGTAAACAAAAACTAAAACTAAAAACCGAAAACTCCCTACTACAAAAGCTTTCTATCTACTTATCTCAAATATACAACAAGTAGTTATCTGTTTTTGGAATAAGATGTTAAGTGTCATTTTTATTGATTTAAACGTGTGATTTTTGAATTGATCATGTTTGAAAGTTTATCATTTTTTCTGAAAAGGCAAATTATTTGAAGAAAATGCAGCATTCCTGCGGAATTCAAAATCTGGTGCGTACCATTTTTCAACAGTTTTCATCCATTGCTATCAAATGATATATTCCTACGGAACAAGGAAATTAGTATTTTGAAATAAATTCTTAGATAAAAAAACCTGATTTCGGATTTGCTGAAAAAATCTGAAATCAGGCTAAACTAAAACTAAAAACTAAAACCGAAAACCACCTAAAGGATATGGCTTTAATTCTACTACTACTGCAACAAATGTAAAGTTTATTTACAAAACGAAACGTTAAAAAAACCTAAACTGTTGCGACTGTTGATTGTGGGGAGGTATTCTAGACAAAAGACGTGAGAGATGTAGGACAAAAGATCAAAAACACATCTTTGCAATTTTGGAGACACTGCTATGAGATGCGAAGACGAGGAAGTCGGAGAAAAAGTAATCGAAAAAATATTATGGAATGGATAAATGTAGTAATGGAATTACAGCTGAGCGTGGACTCAACCATAAAAAAATCTTAACGTATTGTTAATGAATTAGGATTACTAATTATCATTCGTTACTTTGTCCGTATTAAATCGTTAAGTGATGACTAGGCTTCTATTTTTATTTTTCAGTTTTGTCTTTTCATTGGTATGTTTCGGGCAACAAGATACGATTTCAGAAAAAAGTATCCCTGTTCGTGAGTTGCTAAAAGAGTATGATGTAAAAGAAACTCTGTATTCTAAAAAGGTACTTGGTGATACAAATACTACCGTTTTAGCTTGTAAAATAAAAGACCAATTGGAACTGAGAAATGTTCTTT
>CAIUKX010000156.1 GCA_903899795.1 uncultured Flavobacteriales bacterium | reverse complement strand
GGAAGTAGTTGTAGCTAGAACAGTACCTCCGGTTGCTGCTGAATACCAAGTTAAGGTACTTCCTGTAAGTCCGGGTGTTGCGGAAATAGTTGCGGAATGATTAGCGCATGTTGATGCTCCGATTCCAACAGGTGCAGTGATCGTAGGACAAATAATATTGACCATGTAATCTTCTACTTCACCGTAACCGAAAGTTCCGCAAGCAGCATCAGTAGTATCTCCGCTTTCTGTTAATCTGATTCTCATTCTTGTTTGTCCTGTTAGGGCTGTAGCGGGTACAATTACATTTCCAGTTTGCGTTGGGTTGTTTTCATCTGTAAGTACAGTGGAAGTAAAGGCACGTTCAGCAGGGAGATCAAAGACACCATTGTGGTTGTAATCTATGAAAACATTGAACCAAGCCCCATAGAAAGTCGCTCCGGAAGTTATTTGACTTAAGCTGATTGGTGTTGCAGTTCCGATTGAAATATTCGGAGCTGTAATCGCAGTATAGTCTGTATAGATTCCATTTGCTGTTGAATTGTTTACAGTTGGAGTTGCAGTTCCGTTATTTAAAGTTCCAAGTGTTACATTTCCTATATCAGTATCAGGAGTACTTGTTGCTGCAAGTGTACAGTAACAATTGAAAAACGGATTAACTCCAACTTGAACAGAAGTAGATGTTCCTGTTGCTGAAGAGCAAGTTACGATACATCTGTAGTAGGTTGCGATAGATTGTGAAATTGTGAGTGTTGCCAATGTTTCACCATTAATATTTGAAAAAGTAGTATTGTTAAGTGAGGATTGCCACTGATAAGTTACTCCACCACCTGCTGTTGTGTTTTGAAGAGATAATGTAAAAGGTACACCCGGACATTCCATCGGAACGGAGGCAATTGTATTTCCAGGGGTTGGAGTTCCTGTACATGCCGGTGGATAAGATATCCAGGTAATATCATCTAGATAGATGTTGTTACCATAAGCACTAGTTCCTTGAAAGATCAAATAATTGGATAAACCATTAAAAGTCCCTGGAATATTGAATGAGTATTGATGCCAACCTGCTACGGTTTCTATGGGTGCCAAAGCCATATTTCTGTTGACAGTTCCTAATGAAGTTGCTCCTGCCAAAACTGCAGTTGTATTGATGTAAACATCAACTTTATCAGCAACTCCGTTGTAACCATTGTCTCGGTACATCCAAAAACTTACAGTAGCTGTATTTGAACCGATGTTACTCAAATCATAGGCAGGAGTAATCAGCGCCTGAACTCCACCTGAAACATCCCAGGAATTGAACTTTGCCTCAGCAACTCCTGAATGTGGGGCTTGTGTAGGGAATTCTCCGGCAGTTTCACGTGTCCAGTTATTTCCTCCTGAAACGTTTAGATTTAACCAACCTGTTGGAACAAATGTAGTTCCTTCAAATCCTTCTGTGTTGGTTACTTGGGCATTTAATTGATTACTGGAAAATAGCGTAGTATATGCTATAAAAAGGTAAAAGCACCTTTTTAGTGATTTTTTTCTGTCCATTTGTATAGAGTAAAGTAATAGTTTATGAGTACAAAAATACCTACAAGATTTATGTATTAAATAGGTTAATATTGTATTTAACGAAATAAAAATAATGAGTTAAATTTTACACAAATTAACCAGAATAATATGAATGAAACAGTTAACTAAAACGATTTTTACAAAGTATTGATAATAGGCGTTTTAACTTATTAATTAGTATCAAACTAAATATAAGATGAATTTTCAAAGGCTTATTTACAGATTATCTAAAATAGTTTATTAATGTAAGATAAACCAAGTGTGAAAAAACATTTAGATATGTAACCTTTTAGTGATAATTGATTATAGTATAGACTTGTACGGTCAATGACTTAGGTTTAGAGCGGGAAAATCAACCTCCACATGGTTTATGGTTTTCCCGTTTTTTTATTGATATTGAGATTTAAGAATCAATTTCTTGATCTGATGAATTGAAAGCTGATCCAATATATCTTTTAATATAAAAATGTCCAAGGTAAATAAAAGGTGTAAGTCCTACAGCAATAAATAGTTTTGCAAAATAGCCGGTGACTCCCATTGTAAGATATTGTGTTCCCGTAATTTTTCCGGGAAGGTAAAAAGCAATACCGAGTACGACAAAGGTATCGATCAGTTGAGAAATAACGGTTGAGCCTGTTGCTCTGAGCCAGATGTGATTATCACCCGTCCGTTTTTTGAATTCTCCGAAAATATAGACATCCAACAGCTGGGAAAGAATAAATGCGGTTATACTTCCGACAATAATCCACATACTTTGTCCGAAAACCGCGTTAAATTCACGATCATCGACAGGGGAAAAAGAAGTAGCTGGAATGTTCATTCCCAGCATCAATACGACAAACGCGTAGCTGATTAAGATAGCTGTCAGAAATGTCAATCGACGAACCCCTATTTTTCCGAAGTACTCATTGATTAAATCAGTAGTCAAAAAGACGACGGGCCAAGGAAGAATTCCAATGCTGAACGTAAATCCGCCCAATTGGATCAATTTACCACCGATGAGTTCAGCAACCACAGCATTGGTGATAAATATTCCTGCTAGGACAATAAAAACGATATCTTTCCTTGATTTGAACACATTCTGTCTTATAGAAGCCAAATATAGTTAGATTTTAGGAGAAGAGGTTTAAATGAGATGTCTCAAAATTTCAATTCCTTTTTCAGTGATATTTTCCAGTTCAACAGAATCAGCTACATTATCAGCATTCAAAAAATGTAAAGTAGCATTTCCACCGTTCAGTTTTATTGCTGTGATTTTATGAAGAGAAATTTTGTAAGATGGACCAAGTTCTGTTTTGAAATGCATGTAAATCTGGTAGCCAATCAATGGGATTCCAATTAGAATTCCTGAAATTGTGAACGATGAGCTCATTAGTTTTCTCAAGAAGATGAATAGTGAAGCGATAATAACGAGAATGATAAACAGAATAATCAACATTTTATTTAAAGTTGTTCCTGATTCAATTTTCTTTTCTTTCTCTTTTAGTTCGAGAGTTTCAGACCAATTTCCTGTATTCGTCAAATAGATGTTTTCATCATCGATGTTGACGTAGCCATATTGATATTCAAACCATTCTTTTCTCAATTCGCAAACATTTTTAAGTTTTCTTTCGCTACTTTACTTCCCAGCTTTTGAGCTTTTTTCCAATCATTAACAGCTCCTTTGTGATCACCAATGCTATAGCGACAATAAGCTCTGTTTACCAAATTGTCGACATTGGTATTGTTTTCTTTCAAAAGCTGATCGTAGATTCGAATAGCTTTCTTGTAGTGTTTGTCTTCCAGTTCTTTATAAGCTTTTATTTCAAGATGAGGTTCGTTTGTAACTTGTCGATAAACAGAAAACAGATAAAATGAAAGGATAATAAAGATGACTGAGAAAAGAAAAATTTTATTCTTCCGTGAATTCTTGAGATATTCTTCTGGCAAATTCGATTTTTTGATGCGTCGGTAGGAGATAGTGGATAAACTAATTGACATCAGAATCATTACAATCATGAAAGGGATGACCAACTGCATTAATTCAAAGTACAAGGAACAAATTCCAAAAATAGACAGGACAACTAAAAGTGAACCGGATGAAATTTTTCGGATGAACAAGTAATTATCAAAAAGTGCTGCTTTGGATCCCGAATCCAATTTTTTTGTCTGTCTCGCTGAAAGAAAAAAAGCCAAAAAAGATATAAACGCTGAGGGAATTAAATAGATAAAAACACTGGAAATCATCTGTCGAGTTGAATGCGTTGAATATTGTTATTGATGTTTATTTCTAAAAAACAAGTTTCACAATCTTTGATATATTCGTCAATTGGAATAGAGAAATTATCATGAACGGTACTCGATAAGATTGGTGTGTTTTCTCCCAAAGGATTGATTAAATTGACTTGAATTGATTTTGGTTCATGAATTGAAAAATGAAGTTCTTTTTTGAATTGTATTTCAAATGGAATAAGTCCTGGCTGATCGTAGAATGTATCTGGAGTTTCGGTTATAAAAACAGAAGAATTTATACCGGAAGTATACTTTTTTGTGTTTTGCTTTACGGCCGGATGAGTCGTTTCATAAATAAAAAAATCGCCGTCGTAATTTCGAATACTCAGAAACAAATCTCCGTTGGATTCAGGAATGGAGCAGATGGTTCCTAATTTCCAATTTTCCGGATAATATTCCTTGGATGTGTTGACCAGCTTCCCGTTCTCGAATGAAAAATGAAAAAAATCTCCATCGAATTCTCGGTGAAGAATCATTTCATCACGCCCGTCTTTATTGAAATCTCCGACAGCTAATCCGTTCCAGCAACTATAAGCATCTTTGGTTCCGGAAAAAGATACAATTTGGTTCAGAAGTTTATTCGTTTGTTGAGAGTAATTGAAAACGTGAATATTTTCTTTTTGATTGGGATTGTTATCAACCACTACAATTTCTAATCCATTGGTAAAGTTATTATCTAAATTTCCGACTGCAATGCTGAAAGGATTTACAACGGTAAATTCAGGTAAATATTGATTGTATATTTTTTCCTCCACCAAATTATCTTTTTGGAAATGATAAATGGAAATTTGACCGTTTTGATCGATTGCAATAATTTCATCTCCGGGTTGGTGATCCATGTTTGTGACGGTAATATCCACGATTTTTCGGTTCGGATAATACATGATTGGAATTGAGCCGTTGGATAAAACCACATTAATGCATCGCGTATCATGACTGTAGACTACAATTTCATCACTTTCATTATCACTTATAATATTTCCCATCGCAATTTTATCCCATTTTCCATTCATTCGCTGTCCAGTCGTTTTGACATTGCGAGTGATTGTTTGGTTTTTTAGATTGTAGCTATGGATTTCAATGTGTTTGTTTTTCGCCTGTAATGTGGCAATTTCAATTGTTTCAGGATTACCGTCGAATTCGCCTGATGCAACATCAAGATATGCTTCAAAAGAAGGAAAGTGATTATCAATATCATATCGGTGTGATCTGGAAACACCTTTAATATTCAAATGTGTGTTTACTTCAGGAATTTTGGCTTGCTT
>CAIUKX010000155.1 GCA_903899795.1 uncultured Flavobacteriales bacterium | reverse complement strand
CTCTTCTTTAACCTTTTCCCAAACTTGTGAACGATTATCCCAATCAAATCCGATACCCTTCACTTTGTCTTGAATTCTAGAAGCCTTAACAAGTGACGGAAGTGAAGATGGAACTCCTTCTAAGACCGATTTTTTGCCTTCTTTCAATTTTAATTTTTCCCAATTTTGTTTTACATCCTCTTCATTATCGACTTTAACATCTGAATAAATATGGGGATGCCTGAAAATTAATTTATCACAAATCGCATTGAGGACTTCAGTGACATCGAAATCTCCATTTTCTTGTCCGATTTTGCAATAGAAAACCAAGTGCAGAAATAAATCTCCGATCTCTCCTTTCAGAGATTGCATGTCTTTACTAAGAATGGCATCCGTCAATTCGTAGGTTTCTTCGATGGTTAAATGACGCAAAGAATCGAGAGTTTGCTTTTGATCCCATGGACACTTTTCTCGTAAATCGTCCATTATATTCAGTAGTCTTTCAAAAGCAATCAATCGAGCATCCATGGTTTATTTTTTGGTCAAAATTACGCTAATTTCTCTGAAGATTGTTACTGAATCACTTTGCAATCAGTAATTATTCGTGAATCCTTTTTATCTTTGGGGAATTGATTTATTTTCAAATACACAAACTAAAACTATTCTAGGGGTGAAGACCGGTTTATTACTGATTTTTGTTTTACTACTAATTTCCAATTCGGTTCAATGTCAACTCGACTGGGGCATTGAAGTGAAACCAAAAATTGGGTTATTAATTGGGAAACGTGCAGTGGTAGGTGATTTGCCCAGAGCGCATCCTTTTGCAGGCGAAGTTTCTTTTGTTATTCATACGAAAGGTGAAAAATTATGGCACAAGCATTATGTCTATCCGACAGTTGGTGTTACCGCTTTTGCAGCTTCAGTAGGAAATAATAATGTTTTGGGAAATTTTTACGGTTCATACGGTTTTATAGAATTTCCTTTCGTTAAAGAAGCCCATTATCAATTTACAGGAAAAATTGGATCTGGTCTGGCATATACATCGCATGTGTACGATCCTTTGATTGATCCAAAAAATTCTGTTGTGAGCGCACATGTGAATGCATTGATTTGTTTTGGACTGCAAAATCGATTTGTTTTTGATCGCCATCAAATTATTTTAGGAATTGATTTAACTCATTGCTCAAATGGATCCTACAAAGTTCCTAACATTGGAATTAATATGCCATATATCAGTTTGGGATATGGGTATCGTTTCAGAAAATCGGAAGTTCTGACGAAGCATCATTCCGTTTTACCCTACCGAAAAATTTTATGGGGATTAACAGGTATTATTTCTTCCAATGATAATTACCCAACCGGACAAAATCATGCACCAGTTTATGCCTTGAGTGGTTTTGCTCGTTATTTCTTTCGACCAAAAGTGGGAGCTGAAATGGCATTGGATGTGAATTCAGAACAATTGACACTGCGCTATAAGCCGGAAATTTCCAAAACTCAGTTGGATATTATTCAGGTAGGCGTATATGCAGGATATTTATTGCCTTTGGATCGTTTTCATTTTGTATTGGGAATGGGTGTAAATGTTAGAGATAAATACAAACCGGAATCTCTTTTTTACCATAGAATCGGGATGCGGTATTATTTAGATAATGGTATCCATCTGAATGTTGTCCTTAGATCCAATTGGGCAAAGGCTAATTACACGGAGTGGGGGATTGGTTATACATTTAACTATCGAAATAAAAATGGAAAAAGGAAGGAAGGCTAGATTTTCATTTTTATGCAAATCATTGCTAGTAATGGTTTTGTTGTTCGTTTCCTGTAAGAAAGCGGAGAACCGGTCATGTTTCAAATTTACAGGTAAGTCAACTTCAAGAGAAGTGGTCCTTGGATCTTTTGATAAACTTGAATTGTATGAAAATTTGGAATATGTATTAATCCAGGATTCATTGAATAAAGTGGTGATTACTGGTGGTGAAAACTTGCTCAATGAAGTCATTGTAGGGCTACAGGATGATTTATTGGTGATTAAAAACACGAATAAATGTAATTTTTTGAGAAGTTATAAGAAGGTCATTCATGTTGAGATTCATTTTACAGATTTGGTAGATCTCGCTTATT
>CAIUKX010000154.1 GCA_903899795.1 uncultured Flavobacteriales bacterium | reverse complement strand
GTGTCTTGTGTCTTATAGTCTTGCGTCTTTAATACTTTCACCACTTCTCCAGCAACAATTTTTCTACCATCCGCCCGATAATGTTCAGTCGGATAGGTTTCGAAGAAATAACTTGCATCCAATTTATCTACTGCATCAATGATCGTTACTTTTTTATGCGCATAATGCTGTTTCAGGAAATGAACGTTTTTATAACACAGGCACTTCAAATTCGAACCTGCATTTTTCTCCATTCCTTCCAAGTTTTCTGGCAAGATCAAAAAGATGAGTTTGATATTTCTTTGGTTACAAAACTCCACAATCTGATCATAATAAACCATCATTCGGTTCGTTTTGGTAATTTCAAAACCAAAGAACTGAACCATTTCCATTCCTACCTTGTCTTGTTTATCCGGGCGACGCATCAAAGAATCACACCATTTTTTCACGGTATTACAAGAATCTTTCAACGGTAAATGATAAAATTTATCGTCGTAATCCGTTTGCTCGATTCGCTCATGCATTGGAACATACGCATAATTTTTGAGTGCAGCATTCATTCGGTTATACAATCCGAAATTATTGTTCCAATAGACTAGATTTCGCTGCAAAGAGTTTTCCAAACCTGAATTCAGCCATCGAATTCCAAAACTTCTCAAATTCATATCTACCAAAACCACTTTCGGCTGATAATCCTTTGGAAGATGATTCAAAGCATACAAGAAAATTCCACCATGTATCGAACCTGTATCTAATGATTCAATGGACAATCCTTTGTATTGATCGCGAATCATTTGATCAATGCTTCTTCTGTCTGTATCAAATCCTGCACAAGCGGAATTGGGTGATGCTGAAAAATAAAGGATATCGGCTTTTTTGCTGAAACTTGTTTCTCCAACTGTTTTTAACCAGCCTTCTGATTTCAGGGTTGATGGATAATAAAGGTATTCATAAACGGCAGTCACCAGTACAACAATAACAAACAAAGCTGCTATTCGAGTTGAAAAATATGTGAATCCTTTTTTCATCTTAGAACTGGAAATAAATAAATGGTAAATCACCTGTACTTGAACACAACAAAATCAGTATCAGTAAAACTGCATATATTGTCCACCTCATCCATGTAGATTTATTGGTTAAATATTCATCCGGGCGATTTTTTCGAACTATGATTTCATAGATGAAGAAAAAGATCAAAGGAATGAATAACTCCCAATAGATATTCAAATGACTCGGTTTATCGGTAGTATCCTGAAAGAACAACTTCACCTTACGCATCCTGTCAATTCGAAACAACAACCATCCAAATGCAACGACCGACATCGTAACGATCCATCGAATGGATTTTTCCCATAAAGGGATCAATCTTCCTTTTTTGATCGGGTAAATCAGTTGTTCAAAGCAGTAATACAAACCATGCAAAATTCCCCAATACACAAAATTGATACTTGCTCCGTGCCAAAGTCCACTTAAGAAGAAGGTGATAAAGATCGCCAAAAACCATCTGAATTTTGTTGACTTACTTCCGCCCAACGGGACATATACATAATCTCTGAACCAGGTGGAAAGAGAAATGTGCCACCGCGACCAAAAATCTTTCAAAGTATAAGCACCGTAAGGTAATCGAAAATTGTCCATCAAATGAACTCCCAGGAATCTGGCACAACCTATCGCAATCAATGTATACCCGTTAAAGTCCGTATAAATTTGAATTCCAAATAAAACGACACTCAGCCATTTTGTAGGAAGAGAATACATTTCAGGAAAATTAAATACGGGTGAAATAAAGGTCCCGATATTGTCCGCTACCGTCATTTTCAGGAAAAATCCGGCTAACATGATCTGT
>CAIUKX010000153.1 GCA_903899795.1 uncultured Flavobacteriales bacterium | reverse complement strand
GTAGTTGCTTCATTGATGGATTCAACACTTGGAATCAGTGCACTTTCCATGGTTTGTGCAGATGGATTTATTGTTTCGACCGTTGAGATGAAACTTAATTTCTTAGCACCTGTTCGGCCGGGGGATCGATTGCTGGGGACAGCAAGAGTTTTGTCCAAAGGAAAGCGATTGGTTGTCACCGATGCAGATATTGTGAATCAAAACGGTGTTTTAGTAGCAAAAGGCACAGGAACCTTTAATGCCTACCCCAAAGAAAAAGCGGGTTATGTAAAAGAAAATTTGTAATTTTGAACCCATTCATTCGAGCGTTATGCTGTTATTTTTAGACGATATTGCAACATCAGAAGTCCTGCTTATTTTGGTCTTCATTCTGGTCTTTTTCGGATCGAAAAGCATTCCTAGTATTGCCCGTACATTTGGGAGAACCGTCTATCAGATCAAGCAGGCATCGACAGATCTTCAGGATGAAATCAAGAAATCAGGTGTTGATTTGAAGAAAGATTTGAATCTAACCGGAATAATTCAGGAAACGACAGAAGAAATCAGACGTCCTTTGGATCAACAAATGGTGGAAATGGACAATATTATCCATTATGATCCGCCATCGAAAAAAGTTGATTCTGCACCTGAAAGTATTACGCCTTTACCTGAAAACAGTACGCCTGTATCGGAAAATGTAGATGCTGTAAAATCAAAAGAATTATAAAAAATGCAATGGTTGATCACCATCAACCACTGCATCTGATTTTTTTTCATTAACTGAATCAAAAATCCCACGTAAATCGAACCCTTGGTGTAGATTTAAGCATCAGAAATTATTTAATGATGTTTTCACGGATGAATCCCGCTTCGAAATCCAGGTTTTCAGCAATAACATAGGGTTGACCTTTATCATCTCGCAGAAATAAATCACCGTGATCTTTTACGAAATCCTTAAAGATAGACCCATTCAAGTGATTCATAAATGCTTGTTCGTTTTTGTAAATTTCGAAAAAAGTAACTTCACCATCGTATGGCGTAACCGTATTTTGTGCTTTGGCATTCGGCAGGTTTACCAAATAGGCTAATGTTTCTTTTTCGTTTTCTTTGACTTGTTCTGCTAATTTTTTGAGAACCTTAATTGCTTCCGTTCGTTTTCCGGGTAGAATAGTCCATTTTGCTGTTAAAGGATACATAGTTTTTATGGTTTTTAATTTTTAAAATAATTTAGGTAAAACTATGTATTTAAATGTTTTTAGGCGTCGAAAATAGGCGAATTAATTATTAACATCTTTCAACAAATAATACCCCGTCTTCATAATCTCAAAATAATGTTTTTGATCAAGCGGTAATTCGAGACTTTGGAAAGTTGTACTTGGTGTCAACGTGTAGTATTTTTCACCTGAGGAGATGATGATTTTTAAATCGATACCTTTTGGAAGTTCTTGTGCCCATCGATAGTTAACAATTTTCTTGTTGTCTGAATTTTGGGTAATGCTGAACTCAATGGTTGGTGGAGTGAATTCCTTTAGATAAAGATCAAAATAAGGGGTGAAATCTTTCCCGGTTTTTTCATTGAAGAATGAAAGAAATTGATCGGTTGTAATATTGGATTTTGCAAATTTTACCTGGGCGGTTTTTAGGATCTCAAAAAATAACGGATCATCATTCAGGGCAATTCGCAAGGTGTGAATAAACAAAGAAGCTTTTCCGTAGATATCACCGTCCTTCGGATTTACCCAACATTTGTAAGCAACATCGGAGGTTTTTATAATCGGACGAATATTGCCCACCCATCTCGACGTATTATTCAGGTAATTTGCGGATTTTTGTTTTCCAAAGACGGCTTCGATGAACAAAGCTTCAGAATAAGTAGCAAATCCTTCGTGAAGCCAGGCATCTGCATAGTCGTAACCTGTTAAATTATTGCCCCACCATTCGTGCGAAAGTTCATGGACCAGTGTTGTATTGAAATTCATGTAATTGATGGCGTAATTATCTCCCATGGAAATGGCGGATTGGTGTTCCATGCATGATCCATCTTTCAGGCAGGTTTCAATGAAGCGGCAACCATCGTTCCACCAGGGAAAGCTACCGTATAATTTTTCAAGTTCTTTCATAATAAGTGGAGCTTGATCATAGTATTTTTCACCTAATTCTTTGTTGTAATCGAGTACATATGCTTCAATTACACGAGGAATTCCATTGATATCTGTATAGTCTTTTTTTATTTTGACATAATTTCCAACGTTGAACGAGATATTGTAAATATTGATAGGATTGTGTACTGACCAATGATACGTGGAAGTTGTGGTTGAATTTGTGATTGAATCCAGCTTTCCATTGGCAACAGCTGTCAGGTCTTTGGGGACTTGGGTATGAATAAAACAACTGTCCGGTTCATCGTACAACAGATTTTTACAAGGGAAGAGTTGATCGGGTCCCATTCCTTCTGTCGATGTACAAATCCAGGGACGATTTTTTTTATCTTTTTCCCAAAATAGAGTTGAATTACCCAATAATACGTGAGGTTTGCCATGGTAAGAGATGGTTAAAATTGATTTTTCACCTCGTTTTAAGTTTCGCTTATAGATGATAAATAAAGTATTCCTTTTGCGTTTTATTTTTTTTAAATCGTCTGATTCCACTGCATCTATTTTTAAATTCGATTGAAGATCCAGAAGAAGGGTGTCTTGATCCCCAGTCATTTTGAAATGGATTTTGATGGTGGACTTTATTTCTTCTTTTATTGGTAAAACATTCACTTTCCAGTCATAGCAGGTAATATCGTAACAAGCTCTGAGTGAATTAGTGTTCGAACCAACAAATCGATCCCATTTTTTGAAGTTGGGTAAGTGCGTTGTTTTATTGGGTAGATAATATTTTAAGAAAGGCCGGAATTTACAGGAAGATAAAATGCTTATGATGATTGTAAATGCGATTACTAGTTTTTTCATTTTATGAATTGTAAATGACAAAACTAATAAAATTGAGGAGTTGTACTGAACGAAGATTAATTATCCAACATTCCTTGATTCACCCAGTTTTGGATGATTTTGATACTGCATGAATCCAAAGGACCTGAAATTGGCATTGCCTGATAATTTGGATTTCCGCTAATGCAACCTACCAGTTGTCCACTTTGTGCATAGTTTTTTGTTGTTGTGTAGTCGTAAATTTTAAAACTGGATGTTTGATCATGGCAAGCACCGCATTGCGCTGTGATAATGGGAAGTACTTTTCCGCTAAAGGATACTGTACCTTCACCACAATAAGCAGCAACAGGTGAAACTATAGTTGGAACAGGAGTTTTATCGCGTCTACATCCTATAACGAAAAGAACAGTAATGATAAGTGTTACAAAAAGCTTTGAAGCCATTTTTTCTATGTTTTTTCAAAAGTATTATTTCAGTGTTAAGTGTGTGTTACCTTGAAGTTAATAAAAGAATTGATTTTAGAATTTTTCACTACCCTTTATAAATGGTTAAAAAAATATCAGTTTTAGGTTGATTAATATTTAAATCAAATGTTAATATTTTATTCATTTGTTTATTAATTCACAGTCTATAAAATTAATAGGATATGCTGATTTAGAGGCTGGGAAAACAAAAGAATTGATTTACTATTACCATTATACTATGAGTTGTATCCATCAG
>CAIUKX010000152.1 GCA_903899795.1 uncultured Flavobacteriales bacterium | reverse complement strand
GCAGATCCAATGTTGTACAAACATTTCCTCCTACAATTAGACTGTTTCAATACTTCATCCATCAGTGATGAAGATCGAAAACGTACCGAGATGTATTCTGTGGAACGGCAGCGTACGGAACATAAAAGTAGTTTCTCAGAAATTGAAGAATGGCTTAAATCTATCGATATAAAGGTGAAATGTGAACCAATCAATACCGAAAATAGCCAGAGATGCTTGCAATTACTGAATAAGACCAATCAGATGAACTTGCAAACGCATCGCTATACAGAAAAAGAATTGATGGATCAATATGCTTCAGAAGATCAGGAAATGTATGCTTTTTATGTAAAAGATAATTTCGGAGATGCCGGTTTGACTGGTATTTTAGGTGTTAAAGCAGCTGGTGAAAATTTGCAGATCACCGATTTTGTTCTCAGTTGCAGAGTCATTGGTCGAAAAGTGGAAGAAACTATGCTTTCTGTTGCGGTCGATTTGGCTGAACAAAAAGGATGCCGGCAGGTTATCGCTCAATATATTTCATCCGAGAAGAACAAACCTTGTTTTGATTTTTTTAGTCAATCTGGTTTTGAAATGAGCAATACGAATTTTATTTGGAATGTTCAAAATGAATATATTCGCCCTTATTATGTGGATTTAGACTGGAATTTACAATCCTTTTGATTCTTCTTCCACCAATTCAATAATTTCAAAAGTTGGTGACGATAAAAAGATCACTCTCCTGTTATTGAATGCGATAGCAGGTTGTGCATTGCTCAAGGCGATGAATTTATTTGCCAAACATTTTTTAATATCGTCATCAAAATTTTCAGCGACAAAACAAAGATGATAGATTCCTCCTTTTTTCTTTTGAAGAATATGGTTCACAGGACTTTCTTCGTTCAAAGGTTCGATCAATTCGAGTCGAACACCATTCGTGGTTGTCGCAAAAGCAATTTTGCAGTTTTGAATAGGATCAACAACAATTTCACTTAATTGAGTGACGCCAAACACCGTATTCAACTGTTTATCGAAATAGTCTTCAATGCTTTTGACAGCTATACCTACGTGATCGAAATTCATATGGATTAAAAAATGGTTGGGGGATTCTGATTGTCAACAATGCGGTTGATTCGTGGTTGTAAAAACCAAATTCCGATTGGAAAGAACCATATCATGAAGAATTCGCCAACAAAATCACTGAAAGTAACTTCTTTTTGTAATTCAACGGTTTTGATTGTTTTTGCAATGAAATACATTGAATACAAAATACAGAAAATTGCAAAAAGATGCAGTGGAATTATGAAGATGAATGATAAAGCAATCATTGGAATATTTGGAACTTGATTATGCAAAGCTATTGTAAACATATGTTCAACAAAAACAGGGAGTACAATGGAAAGAGCTAATAAATAAATTACATGAAAGGAAAAGAATATTTTGAATTTTTTCAATTTCATAGTGATTCCTTCCGGTAATTTATTTTGAAGACCTGTTGCGACCGACCATTGCCATCCATAAAGTATGGACATCATAACAATAAGGATGATTGGAAATAGTTTGAAGATGCTGAAGATGTTTGCAATCATTCTTGGATCAGGCATCTTAGGTGTTGATGAAGCTGTAGCAATAGGAGCCATATTTGCAAAGATGATCCTTATTAGAATGATTTGAAAAATAAGTGCAGATCCGACCAATGCTAAAAAGAGTTGCCAGTGTTTTGCTTTTAAGAATTTATTTTTCATTTCCTCAGAATTTTCTCAAAAATAGTATAATTCCCGAACATCACTCTGTGACTTTCAATTCAACATTCAAAACTAAAATTCAAACTTCGATCTAGTCTTTCTCTTCTTTCCATTTTTCATCCTGACCTTTCATGTATGGAATCGAAGCAGCATTTAGTTTTTCTTCCAGTGCTTTGATTTGAATAATCAGTGTATCTAGATTGGTTCTGAAAACCTGATATTCTTCTTTCACAATTTGAATATTTTCTTTTTGTGTTTTGGTCACACCTGTCGTTGTTTCAAAAAGTTGACCTTCAACGGTTGCAAAGCGAGTGTTGAAGCTAGGTGGTGTTTCAAATTCTTTAGAAGCTTTCAACCCGTCACCGTACATCAGCATGTTGCATTCATCCATTGCTAATTTCATTTTCCGAATATCTTCCAGCCATTTTATATCGGCATTCGGATAATTGGTGATGGCTGTTTTCATCAAATCCAATTTTTCATTGTATTCTCCCATCAGACGGCTTGAACCTGTAATGCTTCGTTTCAAAGCTGAAATATCATTCCTAAAGGTCGATAATTCCTCATTATTCGTAGCGATCAAGGTTTGATTTTTCAAACTTTTCACCGTAAAGTTGGTTTTTGGTACAATGGATTCACTGGATCCGTCTTTTACCAAGAAAAGTTCGACTGAATATGCACCAGCAGTAACTAATTGACCTTCATCAGCACTTTCATATCGTCCGGGTTTTGATTTGTGGGAAGTAACCGGAGATGTGGATTCCGTTCGAAGATTCCAGGTTATTCGGCTGATTCCTTTAGAAGGTGAACTCACCATTTTTTTGATTTCCTTTCCACTATTATCGCGGATGATCCAAATCAATTGTGCACTTTCTTCCTCATCCTCTTTTCGTAATTCATCGAAAGTAGGGTAGAAGACATCTTTCTTCTCTTTTTCAAGCGCATTTTCCTTTTCTTTTCGGATCGATTTTAAAGTTTTATATTCATCCTTAATGAACAAAGAGAAAGTTGCGCCAAAAGCAGGGTTCGGTGCTGACCATAGATTTGCACCTTGTGATCCTGTTCCCGAAAGTCCAAGTGGAGCTGATGGAATGTATAATAATGCTTCTTTTATTGGAAATAAGTAGGCTTTTTGACTCAAAACCTCTTTCTTTAAGTTACGCAATGGAGAATAATTATCCAGAACATAAAAACCACGTCCGAAGGTGGCAGCAACCAAATCGTTTTCTCTTTTTTGAATGTCTAGATCGAAAACGGCAATCGTAGGGAGTCCTCCTAATTTTGTCCAGTTAGTTCCTCCGTCAGTACTGAAATAGGCGCCGAATTCTGTTCCCGCAAAAAGGAGATTCGCATCGATGTAGTCTTGTTTGATACAATAAACCGAACCTCTCAACGGAAGGTTTCCGGTAATATTGATCCATGTTTTTCCTTTGTCTGAACTTTTTAAAATATAAGGTTTGAAATCGCCTGAACGGTGGTTGTTGAATACAGCAAAGACTTCATTTTCATTAAATAGAGATGCTGTCACCATATTTACTCGCGTATTTGCTGGTATACCTGGGAAATTTTGAACTTTTGTCCAACTCTGTCCTGAGTTATCAGAAATCTGAATGACACCGTCGTCTGTTCCAGCATATAACATTCCTTTTTTTATTGGAGATTCATCCAAAGCGACAATATTTCCATAAATCGTAGTCGATTGGTTTTTCATCACAGCATCAATCGTCCAAACCTGTCCCATTACTTTGAGTTTATTACGATCGATTTGCTGTGTCAAATCCGGAGAAATAACATCCCAGTCGTCACCTCGATTTGATGATCTGAAGACTTTGTTGGCTGCGAAATACAATGTTTTATGATCGTGTGGAGAAATCAATAGTGGTGCATCCCAATTCCAGCGATAAGCCGGTTCTCCTTTTTTGGGTAAAGGCTGAATCGAAATTTTTTCACCTGAAGCATTGTCATAACGAACGAGATAACCATATTGAGCTTCAGCATATGCAATGTTCGGATCAACAGGATCAATGGCAGATTCAAATCCATCGCCGCCACAGGTAATGTACCAATCCGAATTTAAGATTCCGGCATTGTTGATACTGGCAGAAGGTCCTCCCATAGAATTATTGTCCTGCGTTCCTCCGTAAATATTATAGAAGGGTGCTGCATTATCGGTCGCAACTTTATAGAATTGAATGATAGGGAGATTACTGAAATAACTCCAGTCTTTAGCGTGATTGTAGGTTTCGTAAAGCCCGCCGTCACATCCGACAATCCAGTGATCCGCATTGGTGATTTCTTTAAGGATAATAAACTAATCCCTATCCTTTTAGAACAAGGCGGAACTCCACTTGAATCATTCTCATTCAAGCCATTTCTTCCGAATAAGT
>CAIUKX010000151.1 GCA_903899795.1 uncultured Flavobacteriales bacterium | reverse complement strand
TGCCGGAATCTGGGCTTAACTTACCATAATAAAATGAAATATCATCGTCATCCAATATCTTTTGTTCCTTGAAGAAATTTAAAAGTTTCCCCAATTCAAGAATATCCTTCAAAATAGAATCGCCCTGATAATTTTCATTCAAACCATTAATCGCTTTACTGATATAAGTCATCGACTTGTCAATATAATCAGTCTCATTTTTGTAGTTTGAATAATAATAATAAAAGAGTGCTACACCCGCTAATCCTTTGCTGACACCCATCGACATGAATATATCCGATTGCTTTTCTATGGAATGTTTGATCTCTTCAATTACCTGTTCCTCCTGGTTCATATATGTTTGTAATTTCAAATGAATTGACCACACGAATTGTCTTTGCAAGAAGTCCGGCAAGTAATGATTCTACATGATACTGCCAATGCGATTGATCTTCCGCCTTTTAAGTTGATCATTTGAGAATCCTGTAATTTTAGAATGGTTGTTTTTTTGATTTTCAACCCATGACTCAATTGTATTTTCTTTCTCATCAGTTCTTAAATAAATAATTGTTATTAATTAAATTGAGGATCTATCAGAATGATCGTTGATTTTGAAAAGACAGTAGGGAAGTTCTCTTCCCTACTGCTTTTAGTTACAGCGTACCACTTGCGTTACAAGAATGGTCTTTGCATGAATAGATGCAAGAAGCTTGTAAACAAGATTGGATACTGATATTGGAGATACCTCCTTTAACTTGAGCCATTTGTGACTCTTGTAATTTTGTGATAGTCGTTTTTTTAACCACTAACCCTTTGTTCAATTTGATTTTGTTTTCCATGATTTCAACGATTATATTTATGAAAAATGACTTTTTATTCTTCGGCTACTGGTGATAAAGCCACCAAAGAAATCCGAGAGATATTCAAATAGGGTAACCCGCCGGATTTTATTTTAAAGTGCTCCCGAGGGCCCTTTACAAGTAAGGTAATAGCAAGAAGCCAAACAGGTTCCAGCGTAACATGAAGTACCTGCTAAACCTGAACCGATGCCCCCTTTGAGATTAGCCATTTGCGATTCTTGTAATTTAGAAATCGTTGCTTTTTTCACAACCAATTCTTTGTTCAATTTGATTTTCTTTTCCATTGTTATAATTATTAAAGTTAATAGCCAATAGTTTTAAGACATATAGCAGTTTCGGTCTGGCTTGCAAGCGTATCTTTATTATTTTCCGGTTCGTTCTCTTTCTTCTGAGTTTCCGGCATTCCGGCGGTTCACCCTCAGATTTCGATTCCCCATTTTATAAACCATTGAAATTTTTACATTCCTGTTGTCGTAGTAATTAATGTATTGTTGTCGGATGCCATTGGAATAAGTCATCATCATTGGTCGTTCACTTCTCAATAAATCGTTTCCTGAAATAGTGAGTACTAAATTTCCTTTGAGGAAAACAGCTTTAAATCCTGCTGTAATTGATCCATATGGATTTGTAGTTGTAACTCCGGAATAAGATTTGAAGGTGTATTGTGCTCCAAAATTGAGGAAAAGTGTATTTTTCTTGTTCAGTACAAAATCATTGCTAGTCGAAACAGTTGAATTTAGTCCTTCTAGTTGTTTCACAGTAATGGGAGTTGTAGAAGTCGATTTTGAATAATAAATACTGAATGAATTGACGGAACTCCATCGTTCGAATTTATTGAATGTATAGGATTCTGAAACACCAATTGTGTTGGTTTTTAAATAATTCAGATAGTATTAATGAACGATATTGGTCGTAGCATCTATTTCTGCCAATTGACCGAAATCATGTGAATAATGACTGGCAAACACTTTTAATTCATTGTTGGTTGTTCCGTAAATCAACTCTAAATTATCGGTGAATGAAGGTTGTAAAAAAGGATTTCCTTCCGAATAGTTATAAGGTGTTTGATACCATCGGAATGGATTCAGCATTTCAAAATAAGGCCTGTTGATTCTTCGGCTGTAGGCAAAAGAAAAACTTTTATCCTCTTTCATATGGTAGGTAGTGAATACACTCTGAAATAATTTCAGGTAGTTGTAGTGGTGGGTAAGGTTTAAATTTTTAGAGTAACTGGTAGTAAGTGTACTTTCCAGTCGAAGTCCTGCCTGAGCTTCCCATTTTTTTATTTTTTTCGAACCGGAGATGTATAATGCCTGAATGTTTTCTCTGTAGGTAAAATAATTCGATTTTCCCGTATCAAGAACCGGATTACCTGAACTTCTGTCGTAGTATTCAAAATTGTTTTTGGTAAATGTGTTTGTGAACTTTCCACCAAAACTCAAATCGATCCATTTCAGAGGTAATTCTACATCAATTTTTCCTGAATAATTGGAAATATTCTGTGCATTTTTACTTTGTCCGGCAAAATAGGTATTGGGGAGAATCACATCACTTGAACTTAGCTGATTTCCGTTGAAGTTTCCTTGTTTATTCGATTGTAAATTGAAATAATCCAAATCGAAAGTGAGCAATTTCCCGAGTGTATCAATCGTGTGGATACCATGAACGTTTACAGGCAGAATAATCGGGTTTTCAGTGGTATTTCCTATCGATCGGATCATGTAATCGGTTG
The DNA here is from genome assembly GCA_903899795.1 of uncultured Flavobacteriales bacterium. Classification (GTDB taxonomy): domain Bacteria; phylum Bacteroidota; class Bacteroidia; order Flavobacteriales_D; family Crocinitomicaceae; genus CAIUKX01. The sequence goes on along the minus strand of CAIUKX010000151.1, from coordinate 758 downwards.
CTCCTGAATTATTTTGAATGACGTATTGATTTTTAGTGTCAATATTTATGTTGGTAATGTTTCCCAGATAGGTTAATCCGAGCTTCCATTTAGGAGAAATATCATAACTTAAACCGATTCGGCTGCTTAAATATTTTTGCGATACTTTATTCGGACTGGAAGAATTCCACAATTCGTTTGGATAAAACAGCTGATTATTGAACGTGAGCAAACGTGAACCTTCGCCATAATAGACGACCGAATAGAATGAAAATTTATTCTTTTGATAGGTGAAACTTCCTCCTAGATCACCTGCTGCATACGATTGTTGGGTATATGTTCCTGAGAGACCTGCGTTCCAGGAATTTCTTTTTGCTTTTTTTAATATGATCCTCACAATTCCACTGTTTCCCTTGGCATCGTATTTTGCAGGTGGTGTAGAAATTACTTCAATACTTTTGATGGTTGAGGAAGGAATTGTTCTTAAAAAATTGATGAGCTGCTCTCCACCAAGTGGCATGATTTGTTCGTCGAGGATAATCAGCAAACTACTTTTACCGATCATTTTGATTTCGTTGTTTTGTACACTGATTCCAGGTGTGGCTCTGATAGCGTCAAACGCATTTCCGGTTGAAGCACTTATGGAGTTTTCTACGTTAAAAACAAGGCGATCTACCTTCCGTTCAAACAATTGTTTTTTTACTATAATCTTTACTTCGGTCAAGGAATCTATTCGCAACGAATCTTGCTTTACAACGGTTGTATCTTGTTGAGCAGAT
>CAIUKX010000150.1 GCA_903899795.1 uncultured Flavobacteriales bacterium | reverse complement strand
TGACCTTGTTTTTCATTGAAACTAATCATCCAGCTGATTCCGAATTTATCGGTAAACATTCCGAAATAGTCGCCCCAAAATGTGCTTTCCAATGGCATTGTTATAGCTCCTCCATTTGCTAATCCATTGAACAATCGATCTGCTTCTTCTTTGCTTTCTGCACTAATTGAAATTGAAAAATTATTTCCTGCTTTAAAATTTGGAGCCCAGTCGCCGCCACAATCACTTCCCATAATCATAGTTCCATTACCGATTAGTAAAGAAATGTGCATGATTTGATTTTCCATTTCTTTTGAAATCGCAGGTTGACCTTCCTGTGCAGGCATATCTTTATATCGTCCAACATATGGATATTCTCCTCCAAATACTGATTTGTAAAAATCGAAAGCTTCTTCACAATTTCCATTGAAATTTAAGTAAACATTTACTGATGCCATATGAATTGTTTTTTATGATTTAATAATTGTTTATACAGGCTAAAGTTAGTGATTCATTGTGATATAGAGTTACTATTTATTTCTCACAGTCATTACAATAATTGGTTTTGATGAGAGGGTGTCTCAATAACTGAAAATCATCTTCGTTGATCCATTTACAAAATAAAGGTTTGTTCATCTTTTTGCAGTTCGAAATTAATTTCTGTAAAAAAACATCATCGAAATTTCCATATTCAGCGAAGGTATAGGTATTTAAATAGGTGAACCAGAGTCTTTCATTTTTCGGGTATTTATCCAATTTTGGTTTGAGTAAATCGAATGTCCAGTCAAACATAGCATAACAATTAAAAAAGAGTCCGATTTGTATAATGTCATCAAGAGTTTGATCAAATTTGAAGTAATAGGTTCTGAAATTTTGCAGAGCATTTTTCATTTCTGAGACATTTTTTATGTCATAATTGTAATGAGTCAGTATGAGGTAATAGTTTAGCCAAAGCAAATTCTTTACGGTATCTGATATTGTTTTATTGGAAACACCATTAATGGAAGAAACAAGCTCTGTCAAAGGAATAAATGGTTTCGAATAGGTGTCGTAGTATTTATAATTTGAAATAACAAAATTGAAGCGATCCTTTTCTGTCCAATTTTTATTTTTCTTGATTTGGAAATAAAGTTCTCTAAATTTGACAGAATCTGAAACATAAAAATAAAGAGGGAGCAATAAATTTTTATTGGTAACACTTCTAAAGTCCACGGGATCTAGAAAAGAGAGTTCTTCTCCTTTTTGTAATCGGGCTAAAATAACTTTCAATAATTTGTTTTTGGCTGAACTATTTAATTCAATGATGTGTTCATAAATAAATTCGATTGTTTTTAAAGATGAAAAGTTATTCAGTGATAATTCCAGGTCATAATTTAATTCAGTGTAGCGATGTAAAGCAAGAATGTTTTCATCAATTTTATCCTTATTGGTACTATAAATTTTATTGAGTTCTGAGAGTGGAAGATTTGGTTTTAAAAGTAATGTTTTTCCAAAATCACGGTAGAAATCTTTTTTGTTAGATGTTGTTTGGGTGGAAATTAGATTGGGAGAAAGGTTGGTTTGGTCAAGTAATAACTTATTGAGGTAATTCACTCTTTTTTGCTGTAAAATTGAATTCTGAAGCGAATCACCTTCAATAGAACTGTAACCAACTACTTGAACATGTTTTAGTTTTGAATCTTTCGGTAAATAATTATTATAGAGAAGGCTTCCTTCATAAAAATCGTCTTCTAAAGGGATTGCTGTACCTTTTTCAAAGTAAACGCGATTAGTGAAATGAAAAACGAAAGTAGTATCAGTAATTTTGGTATCTGAAACATCAATCAATGGCTTGAAATTAAGAACTTTGAAGTTGCTTTGGGGTACAGAAAGAGGAATGGTATAATTGATTGCCAGTTTGTCTTTGATTAAAATGATGTTGGCATTGTAATTTTTATCCAGAATAGCAGGAGGTATTTTGCTAAGATTTACATCTAATTCTCCTTTGCTTTTTGCTTTGTTTTTTGAGTAAAGTTCAGGTGTGAAAACCGGTTCTTGTGTCCATCCGTCGTATACTGGGGAAAAATCCAGGATGTTTTCTGATTTGCAAGTGAATTGCTCACGAATAACATAGTCAACCATTATACCATCAAATGGTTTATTTAGGATAGGTTTAACTTCCCTGATATCATAATAATTCATTGCTGTACTGTCAGTGGGGGATTGATAAATGAAATTGGCTGTACTGATTGAAAATTGCATGTCTGCAACTTCTTTATAAATCCCGGTATCATCCCATTTGATATGACGCATTGAAAAGTCTTTCGGAAAAAAACTCGGTGGATGATATTCTTCTCCACTAAAGACTTGTGCGGCAAATATTTTTTTATTTTTTGCTTGATATGTGATAGCAATTCCACTATATCGATAATCAGCATGAATCATATTTTTATGATGAGGCGGTGAGTTTTTCCAATTAATAAACATTGCAGTGGCAAGATCTTCGTACGTTTTAACACTTGTATTCGAGGGGGGAGTATTTTCTTTTGACTCATCAAAAAACACAAACAAAACATTTTCACCAACAGAATTGAAATTTCCTAGATAATAGAGAACTCTATCACTAGGTTGTTTTTTTGAAGGTTTTGTTTGATCGTGTGTTAGTTCATTGATGATTGACATATAATTGGATTGATCCTGGGCAGCTTTATTTAGAATAGAATGATCTTGAAGTTTGGTGAGATGAATATTTTCTCTATATTTATTTAATTCTTTTAAAAATAATGAATTAAGGAGGGATTGATTGAGATTGTTTGGATCTATTTCCGTTTTAGTTTGAGAAAAACAATTGAAGATCCCGAAGAAAATAGTAAAAAGAACTATCGTAAAATTAAATTTCATGCATGAGGTTGAAAAAATGGCTCGTAATCAAAACTCAAATGTACTAAGATAATTTTGTAATCCAGAAACTTTAGGGTAGTTAGAAATTAGAAAATAGATTTCCACCAATAAGATTCTCAATTTTTCAGAATTCTATTAATTTCAATACTAAACCGCCTGGATCCTTTTTCATTTAAATGATCGGTTTGAAAAAATAGAGAATCTGGGTATTGTTCATGTGTTTTGTCAATAATCAAAATCCCTTTTTTGCGCAATTCTTTTTTCGTTTTTTCAAAAAACTTTTGGTGGGAAGTAGGAATTTTAGTGTAGTAGCTGTTATGTACAGGTGTACCAATCAGTATTGGAGTTATTGCATGTTTTTTACAAATCCATAGAATAGAATCAAGATAAATTCTGCAAATTTTAGAGCTTCCAAAGTGGTTGTCAATTGGTCCATAATGTCTTGTAGCGACTACTTCCGAATCGTTTACTTTCGACTGTTTTGAGGTGATATAATAACCCAAATAATTTCCATGTGTAGTTTTAGGGTAGAAACAAGTTTCTTTCCAAAGAATGTGATAGTATTCCTTATAATCAATTTTAAAAGAATTTGATTTTTGGAAATCTAATATGGGATAGTATCTAATAAAAAATTGGGTTGAAATTCCTTCATTGAAGAATTTTAAATCATTAAATGCAGAAAGATTATGTTGAGCAAAACCAATTAATACCTTCCTCGGTTTATTTTTTTTAAGAATTTTCTTTAATTTCCAATAACTGATAATATACGTTTCGGCTGAAAGACAAATATTGCTGCTGTTATGGATTATTTTTGGATTCAAAGCCATTTGTAAATGAGAATCTCCGACGATAATGATTTTACTCTTGATTTCAGGTGTAAATTGAGAATAATTAATATAATTGATCCATCCGATTATGATGAAATAAATCATTGGAAAGAAAAGAAACCACATTATTTTTTTTACAAATTTTCTCATTCCCATAATTGAAAATAAATAGATGGTTGTTTTTTTCTGTAAAACCTATAACTTGGGTCTAGTAAGAACGAGTTTTGAAACTTTGTGTGGGATGAAAATATGTTCCAGTTCAGACGGCCACCCAATGATAAAAAAACCGCGAATTGAAATGAATTAAATAACATTTTTATTGGTT
>CAIUKX010000149.1 GCA_903899795.1 uncultured Flavobacteriales bacterium | reverse complement strand
TGGGGATTTTTTTTATCGGTGTATTGTTGATTGGAATACTGTTTGAAGCTGTGAATTACCGTATCGAAAAACCGGTTTTCATTACTATGATTGACAACTCTTCTTCAATGAAGAATTACAAGGACAGTTTGCAGGTGAAATCTCAAATTTTATCCTTTGAAGAAGAGATGAAAGCCAAATATGGCGAAAAATTCGATTTTGTTCAATATACAGTTGGTTCAACAGTCAATGAAGGAGGTGAAGTCAATTTCAAAGAAAGTACGTCTACATTAGCAGATGGATTTGAAGCGATTCATACCAATTACTATAATAGAAATATTGGTGGAATAGCTTTTTTCTCAGATGGTAACTTTAATAAAGGAACAAATCCAATTTATAGCGCAGAAAAGATCAATTTGACTCCAGTGTTTACAATAGGGGTTGGAGATACTGTTCCTAAAAAAGATCAATATATAAAGAATGTTGCGAGCAATGAAATTGCTTTTTTGCATAATAAATTTCCGGTAGAAGTTGATGTTGAGGCAATAAAAGTAGGGAAGAGTTCAGCAACTGTCTCTATTCAGAGCAATGGACAAACTATAACTTCTCAAAGTGTCAGTTTTTCGGATGGGAAATATGATTACCGGCATTTGTCCTTCTTGTTAGATGCTTCCAAAACGGGATATCAGCAATATACGGTTGTGATTTCAAAAGGAAACAGTGAATACAATTACTCCAATAATATCCGAAATTTTTACATTGAGATACTGGATTCGAGAAGTAAAGTGCTAATGCTTTCAGGGGCTCCACATCCGGACGTTATGGCGATTAAAAGTATTATAGAAAAGGATGAGAATTTAGAAATCAATTCCGTTTTAACTAAAAGCTGGGATAAAAATTTAAAAAATGTGGATTTGGTGATTTGGCATGAGCCAGGAATTCAGTACGATCCAGTGATCCTATCAAAAATCGAAGAAGCAAAAATTCCAATTTTATTTTGTGTTGGTCCGAATACTTCCAGTTCAACCATTCAAAAATTGGGAATTGGAATGAGCGCTGTCACCGGAAATCAAACAGATGAAGTACAAGCGAAATTGAATTCAGGTTTTCAATTGTTTGAAGTTTCAACGGAATTACAAGATGCATTTAATTTCTTTCCACCCTTAAAAATCCGATTTGGAGATGTGAAATTGGCTCCCGGAAATGATGTAATGTTGTATCAGCGAATCGGGACAATTCAGAAAAAAGATCCTTTGCTTTTCTTTGGTAACAAGAGTAATGTAAAGTTTGGAGTTATATATGGTGAAGGAATCTGGAGGTGGAGAATGAATGAGTACGCTCGTTTGGGAGATCAAAAGAATTTTACAGAGTTATTTCAAAAAATAACGCAGTATTTGGTTGTAAAGCAAAATACTTCATCACTTCGGGTAACCACACCAAAACGATTTACAAAAGATGAGGAGATCGAAATCAAAGCGGAATTCTACAATGAATCGTTGGAATTAATTACAACTCCAAGTGTTGAGTTTACCTTAAAAAACGAAAAAAATAAAATCACGAAGCATCAGTTTGGGGTTACAGGTAATTTCTATCGAGTTTCTTTGGGAAATCTTAAACCCGGAAAATATAGCTGGAGAGCCAGTTGCAAGCACAATGGTAAATCGTATTCGAAGTCAGGAATTTTTGTTGTCGAAGACATGCAATTGGAAAATATTGACACAAGGGCCAATCATGCTGTATTGAATCAAATTGCAACGAACTCAAATGGTAAATTCTACCCATTGAAAGATGTAAAACAGTTGGTTGCGGATATTGAAAAACGAGGAGATATTGTTGAAATGAGTTACAGAGAAGCTTCTTTCAATGACTTAATCGATTATAAATGGCTCTTCGCATTACTCATTCTGATTTTCGGATTTGAATGGTTTTTGAGAAGATGGTTTGGAGCTTACTAATAAGTAGGAGTAAAGATTTTACCCGAATCCTTTCTTTTTTCAAATAAATCCCTATCTTTGCACCCTTAAATAAATTATTTATTAACTGGGGTTTCGTACCCTAACTTATAAAAACAAAATGGCAACACGTATTAGATTGCAAAGACACGGAAAAAAAGGGAAACCTTTCTTTCATTTAGTAGCTGCTGACTCAAGAGCTAGAAGAGATGGTAAATTCATCGAAAAATTAGGGACTTACAATCCAAACACGAACCCAGCTACAATCGATATGAATTTCGATCGTACTTTACACTGGGTGCAAGTTGGTGCTGAAATGTCAGACACTGCTCGTGCAATTCTTTCTTACAAAGGTATCCTTTACAAAAATCACTTGATTAATGGTGTGAAAAAAGGAGCTTTGACATTGGAAGATGTAGAGACAAAATTTGCTGCTTGGGAAGCTGACAAACAAGCAAAAATCGATGGTAAAAAATCGAATTTAGGTAAAGCTGCAGATACTGAAAAAGCTGCACGTTTGAAAGCTGAAGCTGATGTAAATGCTGCAAAAGCGAAAGCAATTGAAGCTAAAAATACACCTGCAGTTGAAGAAGTAGCGGTTGAAGAAGCTCCAGAAGCTGAAGTAGCTGCAGAAGAAGCGTCTGAAGAAGAGGCAACTCCTGATGTAGTTGAAGCTCCTGTAGCTGATGCAACGGAAGAAGCAACTCCGGAAGCTGAAGAACCAACAGCAGAATAATAAAAAAATTGAATGGATAAAGCAGATTGCTTTCATTTAGGATATGTAGCGAAACTTCACGGATTTAAAGGTGAAGTTTCGTTGTTTTTGGACGTTACCAATCCGTCCGATTATGAAAAATTGGAAAATGTTTTTATTGATATCAATGGACATTTGACCCCGTTTTTCATCCAATCATTTAAATTGAAAAATCATCCTTTTGCGGCGGTAAAATTTTGAAGGTGTCAATTCCGAAAATGACGGAAGAGTCATCCTTCGGAAAAATATTTACCTCCCGGCAACTGTTTTACAAAATTTATCGGGTAACGATTTTTACGATCATGAAGTCGTAGGTTATACGGTTATCGATGAAAAATACGGCGAAGTTGGAATTTTAGAATCCATCATTGATTTATCTATCAATCCGTTGATTCAAATTGTAAAAGGAAACAAAGAAGTTTTGATTCCTTTGATCAAAGATCAAATTAAAAAAGTAGACCGCCAGAACAAGAAGTTGTACATCGCAGCTCCGGACGGTTTGATCGAATTGTATTTGGATTAACTCCACATTCACTCTGTATAATATCGTGTCAGTTTTTCATTTCAAAGAATTTTCAGTTCATCAAAAGAAGTCCGCTATGAAGGTGGGGACGGATGCAATGATTTTGGGTGCTTTGATTGATTCTAAAAATAAAAGAAAAGCCTTAGATATTGGTTGTGGAACAGGTATCCTTTCACTAATGGTTGCTCAGCGAAATACGGAGGTCAAAATTCAGGCAATAGAGATTGATAGGGGTAGTGCTGAAGACGCATTATTGAATTTTAGAAATTCACCTTGGTCAAATCAATTGGAAGTACTCGAACTCGATTTTTTAGAATATAGCAGTCAAAGTAAGTTTGATTTGATTTTTTCTAATCCACCGTATTTTGAAAATGGATTACACAATGATTCTCAACTAAAAACAAAAGCGCGTCACGAAGATAGTTTACCCTTGATTGAATTATTTCAAAAAGTAGGTGAACTACTGGAAGATAATGGACATTTTTGGGTTATTTTACCTTTTGAAACTTCAGCAAAATGGAAAAAAAATGCAGAAGAACTAAATTTATATTGCGCTTCAGAAATTACAGTCGATGGAAAGTCAAATCTTCCAAAACGAACCATATTTTGTTTCTCAAAACAAAAGGTTGACGCAATTCAAGCAAAGCTCGTGATTCGAAATGATGATAATTCCTACACCGAACAATATAAAAAGCTGACAATTGATTTTCATGGTGTTAAGTTGTGAAATAACAATGCAACTTAAACCTTCTTGGGTATGATTAGCGTCAGTAGTAGTTCGTAGATTTCTCATATTTAAGCTCTCAATGTGTGATTTAATTTGTAGTACTGAAAAATAGATTTCTATAGATGGATTTTTACTTTAGTATTAACGAATATAAAATATAAAATTATGAAAAGATTAACGTTAGCAGTAGCAATTTTATTGGCTGGAAGTACAGCTTTTGCACAAGATGGAGAAAAAAAACATCCTATTAAAAAAGAGGAAAAAAAGATCAAAGAAGCTGTAAAGAAAGATGATCAAAAGGTAAAAGCAGCAGTGAAAAATGAGAAAGCGAAACACGAAGCAAAGAAAGAAGAGCGTGCTGATAAAAAAGCTGCAAAAAAATAATCTTACAAGTTCTGATCAAAAAGGTCGTCTACCATTAGTGGACGACCTTTTTGTTTGAAAAAAGAGATCCAATAAAATTCTATTTTTTTTTCTCCCATATCATCTAAAAATTATACCTTTATCCCGTGAAAAAACAGTTGCATAGAATTTTAGCTTTTACAGTAATTGCAGTATTTGTATTGCAGATTGTCGCAAAATTTTCTATTTTAGTGAATTACGCTGTGAACAAAGAATACATTGCCAAAGCTTTTTGTGAAAACAAAGCCAAACCGATCCTTCATTGTAATGGTAAATGTCACTTGAAAAAGCAATTGGAAAAACAGGAAAAGAAAGAAAAACCGACTTCGACTTCAGCAAAAGAGAAATTTGAAGTGACTTATTTTTCAGAAACACGAAGCTTATTCAATATACAACCTATTTATTTTGAAGTAAAAAAAATCGTTGGACATTATTCTAGTGATTTTTCAGATCAGAACATCGAATCTGTATTCCATCCTCCTCAGGTTTAATCAGTCAAAAATGTCTTAAGGAATTGTAAGGGAATCATAAAAAATCCTTACCTTATTGTCATTGTCACATTCCAAAATTTTGGAGTGTTTGTCGCTTGTAAGTGTGAGATACTTTAAGTGGTTGTTAATGATTAGATTATTTGCTGAATGAAAAAGAATCAAATTACATTCGTCCTTTTTTTGGGACTCATGGTGAGTCAGTTGACCTCTTGTAAAAAGAAGACGCCAACTCCTGCTGTTGTTGAAACAGGTACAGTTACTATTAACCTGAACCATAAGTGGGGAACTGCAAATGGGTCGGATTTTAAATTGGATACTACTCTTGTCCAGCCGGACACAGGTGATTCATTGAATTTTACGACGCTGGAGTATTATGTTTCGAATTTTAAATTGAAAAAATCAGATGGTACTTGGTGGGTTCACCCGGATAGTTATTTTTTGGTTGATTTGTCAAATCCCGGCTCTTTATCACTCAATCTTACGAATGTTCCACTCGGAACATACACAGATGTGAATTTTACTATGGGAGTTGATAGTCTTCACAATGTTTCTGGTGCTCAAGGTGGTGCTTTATCGACTACAAACTTGATGTTCTGGAGTTGGAATTCGGGATACATCATGCTGAAAGTTGAGGGAATCTCAAACAATTCGCAAACAGGTTCATTTGCATTTCATCTTGGTGGTTTTTCTGGAGCAGACAATATTGTAACAGATAAACAAATATCCTTTAGCGGAAGTTCATTGTCAGTAAGTTCTAATCATACAAGTAAAGTGTTTTTACAAGTGAATCCAGATTGGTTATGGCATTCAGCTCCAAGTGTAAGTGTTTTGAATTCGATACATGTACCGGGTAGTGATGCTAAAACAATGGCTTTAGGTTTCTTCGCAAATAATTCAATCACTTTTGATCATATTGTGGAGTAAACTGGAAGAATCTCTTTTGGAAAAAATCATTGGAATTTTAAATTAAGAATCATGAAACAAATTATTTTCGCCCTGATCTTGATCTCAGCTGTAGTATTCAACTTTGTGAGTTGTAAGAAAAAAGATGGGAATGTTTCGACTTACAATGCTACCAATTGGGGATTTAAGATTCCTGCAAATTTTCCATTGCCTAACTATACATTTGAAAATAATGCTCAAACGATCGATCGATTTGGATTGGGGAGATTGTTGTTTTACGATAATATATTGTCGCTGAATAACAAAATTTCCTGTTCATCCTGTCATGCTCCTGATCATGCATTTTCGGATCATAATGTTGCCTTGAGTGCTGGCATAGGTGGAGTTTTGGGAACTAGAAATGCTCCATCTCTTTCCAATCTGGCTTGGTATCCTGCATTTATGTGGGATGGGGGTGTGAATCATATCGAAGTACAACCGATGGTACCGTTGACGAGTCCTACCGAAATGAATGAAACAATGGCGAATATTTTAGCTAAGCTTAATGCAAATACCAATTACAAAAATTTGTTTAAGAAAGCTTATGATGTTGATGTAATAACGGATCAGGTGTTATTACAAGCATTGGCACAATTCACTAGCATGTTGATTTCTGCTGATTCAAAATATGATCAGTATATAGCCGGTACAGCCAGTTTCACTGATGCAGAAAAAACAGGTTTAGATATTTTTAGAAATAAATGTGCCGGGTGTCATACGGAACCATTATTTACTAATTTTTCATATGAAAATATTGGATTGGATATGGTTTCAGTGGATTTAGGTCGGCAATTGATAACACAAAATCCGCTGGATCGTGGAAAATTTAGAGTTCCGTCTTTGCGAAATGTTGCAAAAACATATCCGTATATGCACGATGGAAGATTCTTCACTTTAAGTCAGGTATTAGATCATCACATCAATGGTGCGCTGAATAATGGCATAACAGATTCGACATTATTACAGTTAACTCCTTTGACTTCAGCAGAAAAATTAGATATTATTCAATTCTTGAATACCTTAACAGATATTCAATTTATGGTGGATCCCTCATTGGCTGATCCGACCCATTAAAAAAATAGATTATAAAAAATTAAAAAAATAGAAAATGAAAAATTATATTTTATTAGTAGCATTACTCACGTTTATCTTTTCAATGAATTCGTGCAAGAAAAACAAAACAACTGATCCAACGCCAACAACAACTCCAACAGGAACATTGATTATGCACCTGCACACCAATATTGATACCAATGAAGTGGATAGTTACGATACTTTGTATACTACTGCTGAAGGTCGTTCTATGTCCTTGCATTTGGCGCAAATGTATATTTCAGGGATTCAATTGGTGAAGTTGGATGGAACAACCTATGATGTACCAGGAACTGGAGGGAAATTCCTGAAAGTGATGGAAACAGAAGGTTATCCGCTTCAAAATATTCCGGTTGGAAACTATAAATCCATTCGATTCAAAGTAGGTTTGGATGCAGCAACGAACGCGTTAAATCCGACTGATGCTTCTGAATCTTCTCTTTTGAATATTCCGGCAATGTGGTTCTCAACTCCTGTTCAACCGGATGGTTATGTGTTTGCAAATGTACAGGGTACAATAGATACTTCTGCAGCGATGAATAAAACCCCCGTTACATTTTCTTACAAAATAGGAACGAATGCTAACCTGGTTTCAGTTTCAATGCCCGATCAAAATTATTCGGTTTCAAGTGGTGGTACAACTTATTCACACATGATCATCGATTATTCTCAGCTGTTTTCAGGAATTCAATTGAATCAGGTTGCTAATTTATCGGTTGGAACTGCTGCTGAAAATGCAAGTTCAATTGCCACTTTGATTAAGAACAACATTCCATTGATGTTCCATTATGAATAAGATCAGAAAGTTTTCTCATGGGAGAAATGCGTTTTGTTGGATCCTTTTTTTAGTACATTTTATTTCTGTTCAAGCTCAGGACCAAAGTAAATTAGAGACTTGTGATAAGGGATGTTGTTGTTCATCGGATCCGACTCCAGCTGGAGTAATGATCAGCCATGTTCACCAAAAAAACGAATGGATGATTTCGTATCGTTATATGGATATGGGAATGAGTGGTGTATTGGATGGGACAAAAAGTGTAGATGCTAATTCGGTGTATACAAATTACCTGATGTCACCCAATACGATGCGGATGGATATGCACATGCTCATGGGGATGTACGGAATTACAGATCGATTGACTACGATGGTGATGCTCAATTACAATGTGAATTCGATGACAATGACAATGCTTCCAACGGTTAGCATGCCTGGAATGGATATGGGGCCATCAGGTTCCATGCCACCGATGAAGACTACTGGAATAGGGGATTTGAAACTGCATTTTTTGTATGGATTAATAAACGGAAATTATCATCAGTTACTAGTAAGTGGAGGAGTTAATATTCCTTTGGGAAGTATTCAGCAAAAAGGAGACAGATCACATGTGATGTACCCAAACCAGCGATTACCTTACATGATGCAGCTAGGGTCGGGGACAGTGGATGTTCTGCCTTGTGTAAATTATTTGTATCAAAAGAATGACCTGACTTTCAGTTCACAATTGTCTTCTACAATTCGTACAGCAATGAACCAATTTGGATACAAATGGGGAAATGAAGCAGTCCTGAATACTTGGTTTGCTTACAATTGGCTGGGGAATTTATCGAGTTCTGTTCGATTGGAAGGATGTGTTCAAGGAAAAATGACAGGTTTTGATCCGACATTATACAGATACAATGAGCCTTCTGCGAATTCATTGAATTATGGAGGTGAAAAAGTGAATACATACATCGGTTCGACTTATCATTTCAAATCGGGTTTTTTGAAAAATAACCGTTTGGGAGTTGAGTACGGAATTCCATTGTATCAAAATGTCAACGGATTACAGATGAAAGGGAAGCAGTCCATTTATGCTTCGTGGTCGGTTACATTTTAAAAATAATAAGATGAAAAGAATTCGTAAAATGGCAGTGTTATCACTTCTCTTGATGAGCATATTGATAACAACTGCCTGCAAAAAAGATAAAAATCCTTCACCTGACGGATCATCAAACGGGAATAATAATACGACTGTTCCAACAGGAACATTAATGTTACATCTTCATACCTATATTGAAGAACAAGAAGTTGATTTATATGGAATAGAATATACAACAGTTGAAGGGCGTATTATTTCACTCAATTTGGCTCAATTGTACATTTATGATATTCAGTTGATGAAATTGGATGGATCCCTTTATAGTGTTCCCGGAAGAAAAATCTTAAAAGTGTTCGAAGGAGAAAGTTACCTGGTTGGTGATGTTCCGGTTGGAAACTATAAATCCATTCGTTTTAAAGTTGGTTTGGATGCAACAACGAATGCATTAAGTCCGGCAAATTCACCCGATTCAATTATTCTAAACAAGCCGGCCATGTGGTTTGGAAGTACAGCACAACCTGAAGGTTATGTTTTCACAAATATACAGGGGACAATCGATACGTCAGCAACTATGGATCAAACTCCGGTTCCATTTGGATATAAAATTGGCACGAATGCAAATGTTGTTCAAGTAAATATGCCGGATCAGAATTATTCGGTATTGACCGGACAAACGGAATATTGTCACATCATCATCGATTATAGCAAGCTGTTTACAGGAATTCAATTGAATCAGACCGGGAATTTAACTGTTTCTACTCCTGCTGATAATAGTTCTGGAATAGCATCTCAGATTAAAGGAAACATTGCGTCCATGTTTAGATACGAATAATGAAGTCCCTATTTATTTTAGCATTGTTTTTTGTAGTGGTATTTTCTTCCTGTAAAAAGAAGAAAAGTACAACTACTTGTACACCACCGGATACTGTGTCATTCAGTGGACATATTCAGCCGATCTTCAATGCGTATTGTACGAGTTGTCACGGAGGTGCTTCTCCGAGTGCCAATTTAAATTTGGATGCATCCGTTGCCTATCAAAATTTGATGAATCCCCAAAAGGGATATATTGATACGATCAATCCTTCAGCAAGTTTGCTGTATTGTTCGATGAATGCGACGACAAATCCAATGCCGAAAAGCGGAAAGTTGGATCAGTGCACAGTGGACTTGGTTTTGAAATGGATTCAGCAGAAAGCTAAACATAATTGAGTTTGAAAAAAATACTTGTCATATTCTTTCTATTGATTTTTTCGCTTCAATGCGGAATGAAAGGGATCATTATGACTGTTTTTTACTTTCAGCAAGATCAAATTGCGAAAACACTATGTGAAAATAAAGATCAACCCAAGTTGCACTGTAATGGTAAATGTTACTTGAATAAGCAATTGGGAAAAGAAGAGAAAAAGGACAAAGGGATTCAAAAAAATGAAAAGGAGACAGTGACTATGTTAATGGTCGTTTCGGCTCATCCTATTTTCAAATTCGTGCCTAAAGAAGAAGCTGAAAAAGTTCAATCTTGTTATTTATTAAAGCAATACGGCTCTATTTTGGTGTCTGTATTTCGTCCACCCTGTTGTTGATTTATATAATTATTCGATTTTGTTTGTCAAGTATATTTTTAGGCAAATGAAGGAATTAATTTCCGCTTCAAAAGTGGATTAAGTGGAGAATAGTATCTATTTCTCTCAACAAAAGTAATAACATAACAAAATAAAAATGAACAACATTAACAAGTTTTTTATCGCATCGATTAGTGTATTGGTGCTGATTATATCATTTTCAAACAATGCATCTGCACACTTTGGTTCGAAAGGGCCATACGGAGGTACAATCACCTGTACAGCACAGGGAACCATTATTGGTTCTGCAACACCTTCCCTTTATTTCGGTACTGAAAATGGGGGAGTATATGTCAATTCAAATGCTAGTTTAGTAGGATGGTCTGCGAAACCGGTTGGATTGAAGTCCGGAAAAATTTCAGCCTTAGCTGTTACCGGAAACTACGTTTTTGCCGCAACACCGGATAGTGGAATTTTTCGATTTACAGGATACATAGGGACGGATAGATTCTGGGAAAAAGTAAACACTGGATTGGGGAATTTGAACATTACTTCATTGGTTTCTATTGATACAATTACGTTGATTGCAGGAACCAATAACGGTCAATTGTACAAAACCACGAATAAAGGAGCTACTTGGGCAGCATTGTCAGGTTTGCCATTCGGAACTTCAAAAATTACAGGTCTGTTGAAAGCAGGTGCAAGAATCATTGCGATTGCAGAAACAAAAGGAGTTTTTGCATCGGATGACAATGGTTCAAACTGGACAAGCTTAAACGATGTGAATACGAACAATATCAGTGGTACAAACGCTTTTTCATACAATGGATCAACAGATGAGTTATTGGTATTGAATCACAATGGACTTTACATACTTTCATCAGCTAGTACCGCAAGCAGTGCATCCTACACACTAGCTATTTCAGGTTTACCCTTGAATGTATCAATCCGATCGATTTCCAATACCACAACGAACTGGTATTTGGCAACAGATAATGGTGTTTATTCTTCTGTAACAGGAACAATTTCATGGAGTACTATCAATACAGGATTATCTATTTTGGATGCATCCATAGTTGCTCCGTTTTCAACCAGTTTATTTGTAGGAATAAAAACAGAAGGAATTTATAAAACGGCAGCAAACAGTATCAACTGGTCGGCTTTGAATTCAGGATTTAACAATGAAAAAACCTATTCAATAGCGACAAGTGGTGATCAAGTTATTGTTGCTGCAACCGAAAAAGGTGTCTTTGTAAGTAAAAATCTGGCAGCAACTTATACCAGATCTTGTACAGGATTAACAGATAGTTTGAATGTTTCGGATTTAACATTTTTCGGAACAAAATTATTTGCAACTACTTTGAATAATGGTGTTTTCGTAAGTGCGGATACAGGTCACGTGTGGAATGCTTTCAATACAGGTTTAACAAATTTGGACTTGAAAAAAATAATTGCTTCTTCAGGATATGTTTACATTTTTGATTCAAACGGAATGATTTATCAATCCAATGGAACATCTGGCTGGACATCTGTTCAATCCGGTTTACCGAATGGTGTTCTACCAACTTCACTTGCATTTAATGTTACGAAAGCATTATTAGGAACATCGAATCATGGTGTATATACAAGATCAGAAACGTCAGGTAACTGGGTTCAGCAAAATTCAGGTTTAACGAATACACATGTGACATCTGTTACAACCTATGGTCCAAAATTATTTGCCGGAACAGATGGTTCAGGAGTTTTTGTATCCGATAGTTCTTCTGTTAACTGGACAGCCGTTTCAGCTTTGTCAGTTCCGTTTACAACAATCATTGGTCAGGACGGTTCAAAAATTGATGCTATGGCAACCTATGGAAGTTATGTCTTTGCCAGTTTTAGAGGTGAACTTTTGGCAACAGGTGATTACGGTTCAACATGGGTTACAGCAGGGACACAATTTAACTTACCAAGTTATTCTCATCACAACAAGATTGCGTTTGTATCAACACGTCAATTTGTAACAACAGAAAACAATTGTTTGTATTCAAATGCCTTTTCTGAAATTGTTCTGCACGGCGGAATCAATGTTTCTACAAATGCTACCTGTGCGAATGCTTGTGACGGAACAGCTAATTGTTTCGCAATTGGAGGAACATCTCCATATACCTATTCATGGAGTAACGGAGCTACGACAAGTTCAGTTTCTGGTCTTTGTCCTGGTACATACTATGTAACCGTTACCGATGCGTCAGCTCCGGCGCACACGAGCATGGATTCAATTGTCATTGTAGGAACACCGGCAGTTACTCCAACTATCACAGTTACTGCAAACGTGAATCCTATTTGTACAGGTGATGCTGTTACATTCACTGCAACACCAACGTATGAAGGAACAACACCTGCTTATCAATGGAAATTGAACGGGACAAATGTTGGAACCAATGCTGCAACTTATACTAACACTGGATTAACAAATAATGATCTAGTAACCTGTGTTTTAACATCGAACAGATCGTGTGTGACTTCGGCAACAGCAACATCCAATTCAGTTACAATGACAGTAAGTTCTTCTCTAACTCCAAGTGTGGCGCTTTCATTAACAACTGGAACCAATCCATCTTGTGCAGGAGCAGATGTCACATTTACGGCAGCAGGTACTAATGGAGGTTCAGCTCCGACTTACATTTGGTATGTCAACGGGTCGGTAGACGGAACAAACAGTTCAACTTTCAGTTCTTCAACATTGGCAAATAATGATGTGGTAACTTGTACTTTGGTTTCAAACCTGACCTGTGCAACACAAGATTCAGTAGATGCATCCGGAATTACGTTAACCGTCAACCCGATCCCTACGACACCGACAATTTCTGCAAATGGATATGTCTTAACATCGAGTGTTGCAAACGGTAACCAATGGTATCAAGACGGAAATCCTATTACAGGAGCAACGAATCATACATTTACAGTAACAGATAATGGAACATACTCTGTAGAAGTAACAGTAAATGGATGTTCATCTTTACCATCAGCAAACATCAATTTTGCAAGTTTAGGATTAGTAGATTTGGGAATGAACAAAGCTTCAATTAACGTATATCCGAATCCTTCACAGGGTATGTTTACTGTTCAGTTGAATGATGAATCCAATTCAGTTTCTTCAATTGTAGTATATAACGAAGTAGGGAAAGAAGTGGTAACGATCACAGAAAATTTATCCAATCAAACAATTGTTACTTACGATTTATCGAAAGGGATTTACTTTGTAAAAATCAAT
>CAIUKX010000148.1 GCA_903899795.1 uncultured Flavobacteriales bacterium | reverse complement strand
GTTTCCCTGCATACTACTCAAACCGAAACTTGTAACCCCAGAATAAGGAAAAGAAATTCCTCCTGTCGGTGACCATCCATCTGTAATATTATTCGATCCTGATTGTTGGTTGTAAACAGTGTTTGTCATATAGGCACTCGAAGGTCCCTTTGCTACCTGTGCGACTGAAACCCTTAATTTACCAAAATCAATCAACTTTTTCCTTTTGAACAATTCACTGAATACAAAGCTTCCTGAAAGTGATGGATAGAAAAAACCAATATTTTTCAATTTATTGTTTTGTCCCGGAACAATAAAGCGAGAGTCGTAATCTTGTCTGCCGGTTGCAGTTACAAATAACATTGATTTATATCCCAAATCAACACTTCCGAACATTGAGAAGGATTTTCTTGCGTCGAGATAGTTGGTAGAATTAATATTTGTTGCGGCTCCTAAATTAGCGAAATCATCAAAAGCAAAACTCTTACCAACAGCGTATAATTCGTTTGAACTGTAACTGAAAGCATTGATTCCTGTGTTATATGATAGATCCAATGTTTTCGATTTGTTGATTGCTCCGTTTCCAGACAAGGTGAGGTAGCAGTCCGTTTGTTTTACGTTATAAACCTCATTCGTTACTTTTCCTTGTGGGTTGGCTCTAGAGCCGATTGCATAGGATTGTTTACGTTGATCGGCATATGCATCCAGACCTAGGTTTGTTCCCAGTGTTGCCCATTTTGAAAATTTGTAAGACATCTGTATGTTTCCCATCATGCGGTTGACATGATCTCTGAATGGATTTTTGTTGATGCTCCAGTAGGGATTATCATATCCTCCACCACCTCGGTAGTTTCTCTGTGTTCCATCCGGCATTTCGTAAGCTGAAGCATCGCTCCATGGTTTACTGGTTCCATTTGAATTATCAAAAGTGACAGGTGTTCGTAGCAAGCCTAACATAATTCCGGAAAGGTTGGAGCCTTGTTGAACTCTTTGTCCGCCTGAATTCGTGTAGTGTGCCGTTCCTGAAATGTTCAACTTCTTTTGAAAGAAAGATAAGTTGGATCCCAAGCTGATGTTTGTTTTTTCAAAAGTGTTGGTAGGGACAATTCCCGATTCTTTAACATTAGAAGCGGAGAAGCGTAAACTCGCATATTCATTTCCACCGGAGAGTGAGAAGTTGCTTTTGGAGGTGATCCCCATTTTGAAAAAATCTCCAAGGTTATTATAAGCTTGAACAGGAGTTTTTGCTGATGGATCACTGTTGAGTACAATATTGCCGTGTTTGTCATAAGGATTATTGGTAGATCCATCATAAGAAAGTTGATTTACAGCCGGTCCCCAACTGGTCAGCCATCCTGTATCTGGGCCCATGTATTGGGGAGTTAGCCCATCACTGCTATACCAAGAAGTCCCCTGTGAATATTTGTTCTGTAATTCCGGTAGTTTATTCACTTCAGAAACAGAAATGGAGGTTCCTGCACTGACCGATATTTTACCATCCGCTGCTTTTTTAGCTTTTTTAGTGGTAATTAGAATAACTCCATTTGCACCGTCAATTCCATAAATGGCTGTTGCAGCTCCACCTTTAAGCACTGATATGGATTCGATATCGTCTGGATTCAAATCAATACCTCTGTTTGAGAGACCTACGGATTCTGTATTATCTGAAGATTCACCTCCCATTGTTGACTCATCGTTGTTGATTTTTACACCATCGACAACGAAAAGAGCTTGGTTGTTTCCAGTCAGGGAAGTAAATCCCCTGAGTACAACACTAGAACTTCCTCCCGCTACTCCAGAGGATTGAGTAATGTTTGCTCCGGCTACTACACCGCTCAATGAGTTGACAATGTTTGTTTGATTTGAGTTTCGAATCGTCTCGGAATCGACTATGGAGACAGCATATCCGAGCGCCTTTTCACTTCGTTTAACACCCAATGCAGTAACGACCACATCGTCAAGACTGGTTTGTTTTTTGAGTGTAATGTTCAATGTGTTTGAAAGTCCGACCGGGGATTCGAAAGTTTCAAAATCATCGTGAATGAAAATTAATGTGTCTTCACCTGGCATTAGGTTAATCACATACTTTCCATTTTGGTCACTTAGCGAGTTGATGACGCTATTTTTAATTTGGATTTTTGCACCATTTACTGGTTTTTGATCCGTTTCGGAAATAATAGTCCCGCTTACTTCTCTTTGACCAAAAGAGAGGGAATAAACAAGCAGGAAAATGCCACTGAGAGCAAGTTTCATTTTTTTCATAAGTTTAAAATATTAACAGTTTAAGTTGCTAAACTATTAAAATATAACATACTGACAATGAAAAAAATTAAAAAAATAGTTGTTATTAATTATTGATATATCAACTAGTTATTAAGATTATTTTTATAGTTTGATTACTGTTAAAAGGTTTAGAGGTAAAATGGAATTATGAAAAAAATGTAGATTTTGATATAATTATTTTGAATTTTTAAAAAAGTGAGAATATTAACACTTTTCCACTAAATTGGAATTGAAGTATTCATTTCTGTCGGAAACATCTTCAATTGCCCAATCTGGTAGTTCAAATAATTCATCTTCAGATGATAATTCAATTTCAGCAATGATGAGTCCTTCCAGTTTTCCCAAGAAAACATCAACTTCCCAGGTATGGTTGCCAATCTGAACTTCGTAACGGTATTTAGTCAATGTCTTGGTAGCGAAAGTTTCAATCATTTTTCGGGCATCAGCAATCGGAATTTCGTACTCAAACTCAGGGCGTGTTATTCCTACAGTTCTTCCTTTTATGGTTAAAAATCCTCGTTGATTTTTTATCCTAACTCGCACATTACATGCTTCTGAATTTGATAAATAACTCTGTGCAATATAGCTGGGAACTGGTTTTTGTACCTTTTCCCATTTTTCATGATCAACACTAAATTTTCGTTCTATCTCTTTCATTATCCAAATGATCCTTCAAATCCCAATTGATATTTATTTCCTTCT
>CAIUKX010000147.1 GCA_903899795.1 uncultured Flavobacteriales bacterium | reverse complement strand
TTCAATTGTATCGGATATTTAACCGAAAAATTGAGTGCTTTTTTTAAATCATCTTGTTTACAGTCCGCAAATTCTCGTTTAAGATAATTGATTGAAAATTCTGATTTGGCGGCATTCTCAAGGATATCTCTTCGGATCAAACTTCCGGAAAGCGCTATAAAAGCTTTCAATAAATTCTCCTTTGTATATTTCAATTTTTCTGGAAAAACCCCTTGTTTCCAACGCTTGGTTTCCCTCAAATCATGAATCAAATAAATTGTAATAGCTATCAAAGCCAGTACCACCAAGATCACAAATACACCCACGTCACCACCTTCTTCCACCGGAATACTAACAAGCAGTTTATAGTGTGACATACCAAACATCCTTTTGATTTCCAGCGAAATTAAACAATCTTTTTATTGAGAATGGATTTATTCAAAAAAGTAACGGAAATCTACAACTTATCTAAAACAAAAAAGGGGATACTTAAATCATCCCCCTTTTCACTATTTACAAACGCATTTTAGTTTTTCACGAATTCCTTGACATAAACTCTATCATTGGTAATGATTTTTACAATGTAAGTACCGTTTTGAATCCCTTGCAGATTTACCTCAGATTCAGCAAAATATTCATCAGCTTTCATTTCTTCTTTGTGGACAGATCGTCCCATCATGTCATAAATTTCCATAGTCGCTTTGTCTTTGACTAAACCGCTCAATTCTATTTTGAAAATTCCATTGTTGGGATTTGGAAAAACACTGATGTCATGATCTAAACTCTTTTCATCAATACCAACGGCAAATCCTACTGAGAAATCATAACGGTGGTATCTTCCAAAATCTGTCGGGAAAGTTTCCAAAGTATTCCCTCCTACTTTTCTTACTCTGAAAGATCCTGTAGTCTCTCCCTCGGTTTGAGCGGAATACCAAAATCCGATTCCATCATCCTGAGAATCTTCCAACATGATGCTATAGCAACCCGGTGATAAATTAAACGTATCCTTGTATTGTGTTGTATTTGCCAAAACAGTTCGTTCAAAGATTGTCGCTCCGTTTTGATCCATCAATTTGTATTTATTCTCGTTTGCTTTGTTATTTGTTGTAAACCAAATATAGAAAGGACCATCAATGAATTCAGGTGCGGAGAACTTCACTGACTTTGCATTATTAGGTGCATATTCATCCAGATTTGAAGGTGAATTCACTGCATAAACCTGAGCTGTAAACGTTTTTGTGTCGTTATAATCTTCCCACCAATTCAAATTTTGAACTGGAATCTCAACGGTTTCTTTTTCCAAAAATGCCAGATTTCCTGTCCATTCGTATTCCAACCAATCTCCGTATGTTACCCAACAACGAATTTTACAAGATGTCAAAGGAAGTGCCCCTGTATTTTGTAAAATAATCTTTGGGTTTGAACACGTTGGATTCCACTTGCGGTAATATTCGTAATTATTTGGATTTAAAATATCAACTATCGCTGCATCGTTTTGAAAATTCGGAGCCGAATAGGAAATCAAATCCAAAGCAGCGATATAATTACCACCACCTTGCGCCTGGTCATCGGTCGGTATTGTTGTAATTCCATAATCGATCACCACTGGTGTTCCTGGAGTCACAAATGGAGTGATTTCGTGATCAAATTCAGGTACTAAATCTCCAGGACACCAACCTTCACGGGCGTATGGCCATGTTCCTCCCTGTGCTGTATTCGGATTGTTTGCACATGCATCAGGACGCCAGATGTGCCAGTTAAAACGATTTGAACCATCCAACGAAATGCTGTGTGTATTATCTTTCCATTCGCAACATGCTCCATTTCCTTGTTGACCATGTCCAGTCAAACGGGTTTTGATTTTAAACATAGCTGAAGTATCGGAAAGCATTACTGTAGTAGCTGATAATGCATTATCAGCTGATAAATCTGAGTATTGGTAGCTTCGGTAATCTGACCAAATCGGTTCACGTTTATGCACATCTCTCGGCGGAACACCTTCTATAAATGCAAATCGGATATCAACCAATTCTTGCGTGTTGTGTGCTGCCAAATCAACCATATTATGTAAATAATGCTGGTAATCTGTCACATCGTAAATCCATGAAAATCCATTCGGACCTAAATCAAAATTAATTCCGTAAGGAGTGATGTATCTTCCAATTTCCACTTCATTCACCTTTTCAAAAGGTGGGTTGTAATAGACTATTTGAGAATTTGAAATCGATAAGGATGTCGAAACTGAAGTGGTTGTTACAACATTCCCCAAATAATCATACACATGGCTCGTTCCTCCAGGATAAGCTACAGTTGTATTGATAATGTGAAAGGAATTATCTGCAGATGCATATTCAAAAATAACCTGAGGTTCATTTGCAATTTGAATGTTGACTAAAGTAGAATCCAATGCTCCTAACGTTCCTTGACCGAAAACGATATTTGGTCGTAAACCACTCACTTGAAGTCCAGCCAGCGGTAATTCATCAAATTGAATCATTCCGTATTGTGATGGCATTCCCAAACGGTTATTCGGACTTTTATCGCGAATTACTTTTTCATCATCAAAATCATAATAAACCATCAAGTCGGTATAATTCGGATGTGTATTGTCCAATTTTTTATTCTTCCAAGCTGCAATATCAGCTGCACTAACTGCCGTTTTAAAGATTTGGAATTCATCCACTTTTCCAAAGTGATCGTAATCCAACGAAACATTGGATCCCAAAATGAATTTTGCCACTTTACCAATCGGTCTGGTAAATCCAGTACCTGAATGCCAAAGAACACCGTCCAGATAAATCAACATTTCACCTGTAGAAACTTTCTTCACAAAAGACCAATGATGCCATGCATTGTCAATAATTGTCGGATCAATCGCTTTACTGATACGATCGTAACCGTTCCCTGTTCCTGCATCCCAGTAAATTGTATTATCTGACCACGGAAAATGAATATTGATAACACGATTTCCCAATGAATCAACGGCTTCCAATTGCGAGGTGTTTTGTCCTGCACTGCCTGTGCCTTTCGACCAAAAAGAGATCGTAACATCGTTTCCGAAATCATCATTTGAAATATCCAATTCAGCATAACTACCACCAGTGGTTACGAAACAACCATTTTTGTCTGGATAAACAACACTGTTATTCTCTCCTGTTTGATCATTGGCATTCACGATATAATCTGCCGTTCCAAATACTGAATTATCAAAACTCAATTCCACAACGATATTGGACGTTCCATCCCATGCATAGGGAGTTGAAAAAATAAAGTCGTTCGATCCTATCGTTGCAGTAGTAAGATTTTGCTGAAAAACAGTCATAAATCCAGTCGTTTCGAAAGCTGAAATTTGAGCTAAACCTGTTGATTTCAAACGGATCATCAATTTATCAGCATTATTTCCCAATTGACTGAAATCCAAAGCTAATGAGGTTAAATCACCTGCTGTAATACCTGCATTAGTTAATTCAGATGCTGTGATAACAAACTGTACACGATTTCCTTGTTGGGAAGTATGAATCAATCCCATTGCTGAAGTTCCGCCCGTTAATACTGGAAAATCTGTTACAGATGTTTGTGGTCGAAAATATTGATAAGTCTGATAGGTGTCGAAATAAGGGGTAGAATTATAAGCATAACTTGCCAAAGTGTCTGTATTTACCTTGTAATGTTTAGACTTTACTTCAACCGAATCCATGATACCTGTATGCTCAAATACGCGTGTATAGGTCAAATAATCCCATTCCCCACAATTGTATTGATCCCAAGTTGTCAACGGACTACATTTCAATTTGTAGTACATCAGCACCTTTTCAAATCGTTTAGTGTTGAGTGATGCTGGAAAATCGAAAGTTGCTCTTCGTGATGTAATGGTATCGAATGTGAAGGTTTGAACCCAGGTTGTATCCTGGCTAAATGCTGAAAAAGTCGTAGTGATGAGAAATAAAAATAGCAATCTGGATTTCATAATTGTGTGTTGTGTTTAGTATATAGTGTAAATTTTAGAATACAAAAGTAGATAAACAATCGGTTAATAAAACGTTTTATTAATTAAATTTTCAACTTAATGTTAAACTATTAAATAAGTAATTGTGTTAAAAATCACAAAACTAATACAAATATCAATTGTTAATAATTTCAAGAAACGACAAAAAAGCGACAATGTCAATTTCCACATGAAAAGCATTTTACTTCAATATTAAGGGATGTATTCAAAATCAATTACTCAATGTCATCTTTCGCTATCGACAAAAATAGATGAAGCCAATTGATCGGTAAAAAATAAGAGTTAACAAACGGTTAACATAGGCGTTAAATCACGTTAATGGTTTGATTTATCAATCATCCAATCTTGGTCAGCTTCGGAATAGAAAATTTCCATTACCGGCAATTGATTAAATGTTTTCTCGAAATAAATACTGTTTTTATAGATAAACAAAAGCTGAGCATGTGCATCCTTGGCAAATTGAGGATCATTTTTCCTTTTTTCTTCGAAAGCATTTTTTAGATCTGGATCTTTATCTAAAAGCTCTTTCGCCTTATCTTCAAACACATAAGATGAGAAATATTCTTTTTGCTGCAGGTAACTGTCGAAAAAATTCCAACTGAAATAAGAATCTTCAGCCTTTGGTTCCAAAACTGAGAGAATAAAATATCTTCGCTCCTGAGAAGTTGGTACCAAAACATCTCCTTTTTTCAAATGAAGTAAACTCTTTGCCCTTTCCTGAACTTCAAGATTTGAATGAATAAAATGTCCTTCGTAAGGTTTCTTAGGACTATCATAACGCTCCACTACAACATAAGTTCCATGTAAAAAAGTATCTCTTTCGAGTACTTCTAACTGAACTCCATTTATCTTCAATTGCTCGATCACATCTGTGGATTGTCCACCCACGGCATATAATTTTGGGATAAAAATCGAATCTTTTGCCTGATAATGGTTGTAATTTGGAATCCACTTTTGATAAGGTTTAGTTCGGTCATAAAACAATCGATCCATCCCCGTAACTTCACTCTTTTTATAGATCGCTTCATAACCTTTGAATAAGATCGAATCTTTTTGTTCAGTCAACTCGTAATTAAACTTGAAATGGGTTTGCTTATTTTCCCATTCGACTGCTTCTTTTCTGGCTTTTTCGATTGTGGTTTTATGATCATTCGTCCACTTTAACAATTCGATGATAAATTCTTTGGTCGCCTGAACCCGTTGAGGAAATGGTTTTAACATGTGTGTCTCAACCGTAAAACTAATTGAATGAAATAGTGAGGCGTAACCCATCGCATAACGTGGCAAATCATTGAATGCAACGATCCCATCCTCCGGAATTTCTTTTTTTAATTCCACATATGGAAAGAGGTCCTGTTTCTTTTCTTTCAACTTTTTCGAAACATCCGGAATCAAATACTGGTATGTCAAGTTACTGATGCTTGGAGCGATTCTTTCACGCATCGATGAAATCAACGTCAACACATATTGGTAATCGGCACCGTTACTCACATGTGTATCAACAAAAACATCAGGATTCAAACCCTGATAGATCGAAGCAAAAGTTTCCATATTTTTTGAATCCATCTTTATAAAATCGCGATTCAAGTCCAGATTCTGAGCATTTCCCCTGAAACCATATTCTTCAGGACCTTCCTGATTGGCTCTGCTCGACGAAGAACGATTCATCATTCCTCCCACATTGTAAGCCGGAATAATTGCCAAAACAGGTAAATGATCCAGTTTCTTTCCTTGTTTGATCCACTCTTCGATCCACAAAATACAAGCGTTAACTCCATCAGGTTCACCTGGGTGAATGGCATTATTGATTAAAACCGTCGTCTCCTTTTTTGCTTTTTCAAAAGTCTTCAAGGAATCTCCTGCGCCGTTGATTACACACAGATAGATGGGTAATCCATAGTCAGACTCCCCCATGGCATATAATTCGATTTCCTTGTGTTTGGCAGCCATATCTTGGTAATACTTAATTAATTCAGGATAAGTTGGTGAAGTATTTCCATCGTATTGTGAAAATGACAGAAAACATACACTGATAAAAATTGCTGTAAGGAATCGTTTCATTGTCCGTAAAGTTTAGTCCAAAAATAGAAAAAGAAAACTGTAAATATGAAAACAAAAAAAACAGGACTATAAATAATCCTGTTTCACGATAATTCAATATTTAATCTACTGCATTAGAACTGAAGAACATTCAATCGCTAATTTCTCGCATCCTTTTTCATCCAAATTTGCTTCCCGGTATGACATATAGTTTGCCTCTAATTTTTCGAGGTAGCAATCTAACCAAGCTTGTTTGTTTTCTCCTAAATTTGAAAGATCAAGTGAAGACATATCTTTGTAATAGCGATCTTTATTACTTTGTGCCCATCTGCCTTTTACACTTCCATCATCAAATACTGCAGCATTACATTCCAAAGCTAATTTTTTACAACCTGCTTCGTCTTTATTTGCGTCACCGAAAGAAGAATAATTGGCTTCTACTTTTTCTAAATAACACTCAACCCACTGCTCTTTCTTATCAGCTAATTTAGATAAATCAACAGTTGCCATTTCTTTATGAAACGTTTGCTTATCAGACTCCGACCATTTCCCTTTCACACTTCCAGATCCGCAACTACTCAATATCATCGTAGTTGTTAGTAACATTGCAAATAGACTTCTTTTTTTCATTTTAATTAAATTTATTAATGGTTAATTTCAAGCTATTTACAACAAAAATCAAGTCTTACTTGTCACTTTTCATCTATCATTGAATAGCACTAATGAATGCTAAAGTAATCGAATTTATGAATAAACAACCTTTTTTAATCATTCAATTGAATGATTACCTAGCATTTTCGTCCGCCTCAAAAATTCCAAATGTATTGTTATCCAAATCGATAAAATAACCTTGCCAGCAACGACCTGGGATTCCAAATTTTGGGAAAGCTATTCTTCCTCCATTTTGTTGAATAAGTTCTGCTGTTGCATCAAAACTTTCGACTTGAATCGAATTTACAAAAGCATTCGTTCCCATCTCCAATCCCGGAATTTGAGCCGGTCGTTTCAATAATCCTCCGCTGATTCCCTCTGTTTCGATCCGATAATATTCTACTGGACCTCCATCTTGCCGAATGAACTTCCAACCGAAAAGAGTTGTATAAAATTGAATCTCCCTTTCTAGGTCTGACGACTGAATTTCAAAGTAACCTATACTATTCATTTGTATTGCTTTTTTATGTAATTTCTATCTTTTGTTTTTATACAAAACTCGCTTTGGTAAATTTAGAATATAATTCAAAAACAGAAGTTTAATTCAACAAAAAAGCTACCTCAAATGAGATAGCTTTTCTTTGAATTTTTAATTTTCTATTATTTCTTTTTAGCATTTTTTTGCTCTTGTTGCAATTTTTGCATTTGCTCCAAACGCTCTTGAAATTTCGATTTTTTCTTAACTGTAGTCGATTTCTCCATTTTACGAGCCGCCATTTTTTCTTTCAATTTATCCTCGTCCACAAAGAATTGCTTGATAGCAACCATCATCAAGATAGAGATCAATGTTGAGATGAAATAGTAGTAACTCAAACCTGCTGAGTAATCATTGAAAATAAAGATCATCATAATCGGGAAAATATACATGATCACTTTCATGTTCGGCATTCCCTCTTGTTGAGGTTGTTGAACATTTCCACTGTTCAAATACGTATAAACCAAAGTTGTCGCGGCCATCAATAAAGTAAATAAACTCATGTGATCACCATATGGCCAGATATTCACACCGAAGTTCCAGATTGAATCATAAGAAGATAGATCTTCCGCCCAAACGAATGACTTTTGTCTCAATTCGAAGGCAGCAGGAAAGAAACGGAATACGGCCAATAAGATCGGCATCTGAATCAACATCGGAATACACCCAGCCAATGGACTGGCTCCGGATTCCCGATAGAGAGACATCATTTCCACTTGTTTTTTCATCGCATCTTCCTTGTTTGGAAACTTCTTATTCAACTCGTCGATTTCCGGTTTCAGGATTCTCATTTTTGCCGAAGAAACATACATTTTCCATTGAATCGGCATCAAAATCAATTTCAATACCAACGTTAACATAAGAATCGCAATTCCAAGTCCCATTCCTGAGTTTGTAAACAAATTAAAGATCGGCTGTACAGCATACAAATTGATCCATCTGAACAATCCCCATCCGAAATTTAAAATATCGTCGTAATGCTTATCGTAAGACTTTAGAACCTGATAATCATTCGGACCGAAATACCAATTTAATTTTGTAGAAGAATTTCCTGCATTGGATATATCCAGATTTAATGAAGCACTGTAATCTTTAATGTGTGACCAGTACTTCTTATCACCTTCTCTGAAAGCACGGATTTTCATTTCAGAACCTGACTTACCAAAACCTTTTTCAGGAGTTAATATCGAAGAGAAATAACTTTGTTTGAAAGCAACCCAATCAATTTTATCTTCTGCTTTCTCATCGTCACTGGTAGTTTCACTCAAATAGTCAATTCCTTTGGTATTATTGTAAAAACAAACTGTAGAAACCATACGTTGTGATTTGAACAAACGCTCGGTTTTTCTAAAAGACGTTTTCCAGTCCAACTGAATGTTTTGAGCGACTACTTTTTTATCCAAGCCTTTAATATTGATATAGTAATCAAGATCATAAGCATCTTTTTTCAAACGGTATACATACTCAATCGTTTGTCCTTCTTCAGGTGACAAAGTGAAGGTAATGGAACTTTTAGTTTTTCTTTTTACTTCAAATCCAAGGTTTCCTGTTTTGAACTTCTTACCATCCATAGGAAAAGATAACTCATTTGAAGCATCTCCGTCTTCAAATAATTTCAAAGGAATTTTCTTTCCTTTATTCTCCGCGTAGTTTTTGTATGTCTCGAATTCTTTTAAATAAACAGCTGCCACTTTTCCACCTTTTGTCGAAAAATCAACAATTATTTTTTCATTTTCCAAACGGATCAATTCCCCTTTAGAAACATACAAAGGATTTACATGCTTTTTCTGAACAGTTGTTTCTGGTTTTGCACTATCCGTCTTTTTATCTTCATCAGCATCCTTCTTTACTGCTAAAGCTTCTTGTTTTGCCTTTTCTTTTTGTTGTTTAGCCAATTCCTCCTTTGAAGGTTGATTTGAAATTGCAAAAACTGTAAGAATTAATCCGATCAAAAACAGACCGTACATGTTTTTTTTATCCATTATTTTTTTGTGTTATGCGTAATTGCTGCGTTAATAAATGCTACGAAAAGCGGGTGTGGATTGGCAACTGTACTTTTGTATTCAGGGTGGAACTGTGTTCCGACAAACCAAGGATGATTCGGAATTTCAACCACCTCAACCAATCCTGTTTCAGGATTTTTTCCTGTTGCGATCATTCCTGCCTTTTCGAAATCATCCAAGTAAGAACTATTGAATTCAAAACGGTGGCGGTGACGTTCGTAAATTAAGTCTGTATTGTATGCTGATGAAGTTTTTGATTCGGGTAACAACTGGCATTTATAAGCTCCTAAACGCATGGTTCCTCCCATGTTTGCAATGTTTTTTTGTTCTTCCATCATACTGATCACCGGATGTTTACAATCCTCAGCAATTTCTGTCGTATGAGCATCTGTCCATCCCAATTGGTGACGAGCAAATTCGATTACTGCGCACTGCATACCCAAACATATCCCGAAGAAAGGAACATTTTTTTCTCTTGCGAAACGAACGGCTTCAATCTTTCCTGAAATTCCTCTTGAACCAAACCCTGGAGCAACCAAAACTCCATCTAAACCTTCCAATTCACTTTCAATATTGCTCTTGGTTAATTTTTCAGAATGAATCCATTTTACATTTACTCTGCACTCATTCGCTGCTCCTGCATGTATAAATGCTTCACTGATCGATTTATATGAATCTTTTAGCTCAACATATTTTCCAACCAAACCGATATTTACTTCGGTAGTAGGATTTTCAACAGATGCTAAAAATTTCTTCCAGTTATCTAAATTCGGTGCTGATTTGCTCGAAAGCCCTAATTTTTCAAGAACTACCCTATCTAACTCCTCTTTCTGCATCAACATCGGAACTTCGTAGATCGTTTTGGCATCACGTGCTTCAATAACAGCGTTCATACTTACGTTACAAAATTTCGCAATTTTTTTACGCAAGGTCAAATCCAGATCATGTTCCGTTCTGCAACATAAAATATCAGGCTGAACCCCTAATTCCAATAATTGTTTAACAGAATGTTGAGTTGGTTTTGTTTTTAATTCACCGGCTGCTGAAAGATAAGGTATCAATGTCAGGTGGATCACGATACAATCGTTTTCAAATTCCCACAACATTTGCCGAACCGCTTCAACATAAGGAAGTGATTCAATATCTCCTACTGTTCCTCCAATTTCTGTGATAACGATATCAAATGTTCCCTTTTTCGACAACAATTGAATGCGTTCTTTGATTTCATCTGTAATGTGAGGAATAACTTGAACTGTTTTTCCAAGGAATTCTCCTCGTCGCTCTTTCTCAATTACGGATTGATAAATTCTACCGGTAGTTACGTTATTTGATTGAGAGGTTGGAACGTTCAGAAAACGCTCATAATGACCTAAATCCAAATCGGTTTCTGCTCCGTCATCGGTCACGAAACACTCTCCGTGCTCGTAAGGATTTAACGTTCCCGGATCAATATTAATATACGGATCCAATTTTTGAATCGTTGTGGAATATCCTCTGGCTTGCAACAACTTAGCTAAAGATGCAGCGATTATTCCTTTACCTAATGACGACGTGACTCCGCCTGTTACAAAAATGTACTTTGTTGAATTTGACATGTATTATTTATGAAATGTAACTACGGGGCGCAAAGTTACTACATTCCTTTTAGTATCAGGTATTGATTTTGACTTTTTTTTATCCTAATTTTTGTTATTTATTCGAAACCTAGCTTCCTATTCAAAATAAACAACAAATTTAAACTGCTCTAATTCGACGATTTATTTTTTCCAGTTCAATATCAATCAAAAAATATTCTTTACTTAAACCTTTTTGTCAGAAAAATAAACTTAATCACAAAACTTTCCCTACAGCCAAAAACCATTTAAAACAATGAAATATAACCAGTTGCGATTTGTTAATATAAATTTAATATTAAAAACCCAATTATAGTTTTTACTTTGGTAACATTAATTTAACGTTTTAATATCCTTAAAGAAACATTTGATTAAAAAAAACAATTATAAAAACACATACATGAAAAAAGACAAAGAAACGACAGTGATCAAACCAACCAAAGCAGAAAATGCAACTGCAGCAAAAAAAAGCGCTAAAAAAGTTGTAGTAACCATTAAAAACGCTGAAAAAAAGTCAATAGCGAATAACTCAGAAAAAACAGTTGATAAAGTAACTGAACCAGTTAAAAAATCAAAAGCTACTGAAAAATCATCACCAGAGGCAGTAGCAGTTGATCAAAAAAACCTTAT
Source organism: uncultured Flavobacteriales bacterium (assembly GCA_903899795.1). Lineage (GTDB taxonomy): Bacteria > Bacteroidota > Bacteroidia > Flavobacteriales_D > Crocinitomicaceae > CAIUKX01. The sequence goes on along the minus strand of CAIUKX010000147.1, from coordinate 1,861 downwards.
CAAAGAATTAAAAGAAGATATTCGATTGAAAAAAAATAAAATCAAACTGCTGAAAAAAGAAGTGAAAAACCAAATCAAACTGGTTAAAACGAAAAAGAAGAAAAAATAGCGACGAGTTAAAAAAGCCTCTGAATTTTGAGGCTTTTTTAGTATACTACCTCTAAATCTTCACTCCAATAACCAATATATCATCCACCTGATAGCTATCACCTTTCCATTTTTCAAGTGTCCCTTTTAATACTTGTTTTTGTTCATGCATACTTTTATGCTGAATAGAAAGTAAAAGTTCCTTAAATTGCCGATGCTTAAATTTCTTTCCCTTTGGTCCACCAAATTGATCTACATAACCATCTGAAAAAATATAAACAGAATCGCCTTTCTCTAATTTAACAGTATGATTATTAAACAACTGTCGATGATTTTCATTATAAGCACCAATCGGAAATTTATCCCCTTTTATAATTTCAATTTCTCCATTACGAACAAGAAACATCGGATTATTTGCTCCGGCAAATTGGAGTAAATTTGTACTTAGATCCAAAGAACATAAAGCAATATCCATTCCATCTCTAACATCCGAATTATCCTGTCCCTGCCTTAAAGTTTGGCGCACATCATAATTTAGCTGGTTAAGAATCGATGCTGGCTCCGATAATTTATATTCATGAATAATTTTATTCAAACTGGCATACCCGATAATGCTCATTAAAGCTCCCGGAACCCCATGTCCAGTACAATCAACTGCTGCGAAAAGGATAATGGGTTGAACATCTGAATTATCCAAATCAATTTCAAAACTGAATTCCTGCAACATCGTTTTATTGAAATTGTCAGCAAAAATCGCATCTCGTTCCATAAATAATGAATTCTCTTTCAAACGAAACGCAGATGATTCAACTTTTCCAATCCAATAAAAATCACCACTCACGATATCTTTTGGTTCGTGGTAAACAAAACTATTGGGAAGAATGGATTGAAAGGTATTTTCAGGTGGAAGAATCGCATGCTGAATTCTTTTTGCATAACGAATACTATCCATTATACTATTGTTTTTTTCAACCATCTCATTCTGCTGAATTTCCAGGATTTCTTTCTGACTTTTCAATAAATCACGCTGAAGAATGATTTCATCTTGTTGCTTCAAAATTTCATTCTTTTGAAACAGAATTTCATGTGTCCTTTCCTCCACCTTTTCTTTGAAGTAATTAATATGGCTTGTGATTTCCTGCGACATGATATGGAAGTTTTCATTCAATACTTCTATTTCATAATTTTTCGATTTCTCTTTTTGTGCCGGAAAATACAAAAAATCACTGCTCACATATTCCTTAATAGACGATGCCAAACTAATCAAAGGCTTGGTAAATCTGGTCGCAAAAACATAACTCAACAAAAGTGTCAAAATAATAATCAATACGGACATGAACACCGCTATAGTATTCAGACGATTATAAATCGAAGCTTCTGCTTCACGAACAAATTCCTTTTCTCTTTCAAAATAAATTTGAATGCGATTAATATTCTTTGACAATCCCAATAAAACCCCACTCTTCCCTTTAAATCCCAACACACGTTCTACAACAACCATTTTATTAAAGGATGCTGAATAGTTATTTACAACTCCTAAAACCTTCTTTTTTCTCGAAGCAGACATTCCTTTTTTTTGCTCGATCTCATGCTTCACTTCAACAATAAGCGAGTTAAATTTTTCTACATATTCATTTTCCTTGCGGATAATAAAATCCTTTTCATGCCTCCGAAGCATTAGAATTTTCACCTGCTCAACATCCTCAACCTCCATTAATTCATGGGCGTATTTACGCATAGCACCTTCAATACCAAAATCATGGAAACCTCTTTC